>JAFDAM010000041.1 GCA_019313825.1 Deltaproteobacteria bacterium | reverse complement strand
ACGAGGCTGAATAACGGAGAAGCATTCCCTGATCCACCATCAAGGCATCATCTGTCCCGCTCATAGCGGGATTTCGCGGGCTCAACTTGCAGACATCTAATACCTCGCTGGTGCACAGGGACAGACCAAAATCCTTTATCCGCATTGATGATGTGGAAATTAGATGGTGGATTTGGGCATTCCGTCCGCCTGGCAGGCGCCTTTTATAAAAGTTTTACTTCTAACCCGTTCGCCATTGAAAAGAGACCCCCACCGGCCATCTTTAGAATACAAATGTCATTAATGCAAAATCCTAACCGGACATTACTGAATCACGAGAAAATATTGCAGATTAGTATACAATTATTCAATGTGTATCTTATTTTATACGTTTTATATTGCACAAAATACCAGGAAAATAGGCGGATCCATTTTAATTGTCTAAGCAAATTAAATAGATACGCCTTGAATCAGGCCGGGTTTTCAAATTGGGCATGCCATTTGCTAAATTATAGTAAATGGTACATTGGAGCATGGACGCAGGACAGCGGGTCCTCATCCTGGAACTCAGGAGTTCAACTGTAAATTATCTGATAGGAGGTTATTATGTCGATTCAAGGAGATACAGAGTCTTTGATAAAAGAGGCTGAGCTTTATCGAACCCAGGGCCTTCTAACGGAATCCAGGGAGAGATATTTGAAGGCGCGAAAGTCTCTGGCGGAAAATCAGTTCTCTGATCAGAAAAGTCTAAAAGACACCGTCGAAAAAGGGATCAGGGCCATGGAAAATGATATGGCCGAGATTAATATGGCAACAGACACGCCGGAGCTTTCTGAGGACGAGCAGGACCTGATTATGGGACTGTTTTCCTTTTCGCAAACAAAAGAGGCGGCTAAGATCGAGGGTGCTGTGGCCCTGGCTAAATTCGGCCAGTATAAGCAGGCGCTGAATGAGTTTCACAGACTGCTCGATCAAGGGATTCTACCAGTTACGGCGGCCAAAAATATCATCAGATGCCACCTTTCCCTTTCTTTGCCGGAGGAGGCTGTTTCTCAATTCGGGCAATGGATCTCAGGTGGACTGTTGACGAAATCAGAACTGAGATTCATAAGGACATTTCTTGAGGATCTCTTTAAAAAGAACGGTATTAGCAAGAAACTCCCGCACGTGGGGCCGCTTTCCGAATCGGAGGAGCTTGAGGAAGAGGAAAGGCGGGCCTTGGACATATCATCAGTTGTCATACAACTGGATAACAGCGGCTGCAAAGAAAGTCAGGTTGAGTTCGATGTCACCTTTCAAGAGGATAATGTAATCAGCTTCGTGGTTTCAGCAGACAAGAGATATCTTTTGGATGCCTTCAGCCAGGGGAAAAGGCTTTCGCATATGCAGTTCTATTCGCCTATGGCTGTATTCAAGGGCATCGGGATTGTTTGCGAAAGGAAAGAGATAAGGGTTGGCCCAAGACGCGGAGATTACGTGCTGGACATAAAGATAGCGGGTGATTAAGCGCATGGGATAGGTGTGGGTGAGACCCCAAAGGAGCCCTTAAGCTTACATTGCGTCATCTACTGCATGAGCTAAAATGGGCGCGATAGGAGGGTTATCATGTACGGAAAAGGTAAATTTTCAGGAGATTTGGAGTTTATGGGCCTTGCGGATATCTTCCAGATACTTGGAGGAAACAGCAGCACCGGTATATTGCATATGACAAGCCATTATGCAGAGAAACGGGGCCTGATCTATTTTGTGAACGGCAATCCGGTAGACGCGGCATACGGCTCATTACACGGGATAGACGCAATCTATTCCCTGTTTGGATGGTGTAAAGGAGTATATGAATTCCATGAAGGGAATGTTCATAGAGAGCGAGTGGTCAACAGCAGCCGAATGGAGATCGTAATGGATGCACTAAGGATGCTGGATGAAGGTAAGATAAGAAGGGTGGGGCCTATGTCACATGATGCGTCTTCTATGGTTCAAGTCGTTGGATCAGGAAGTGTCTCAAATGTGGCCCCGCCGGTCCTTAAAGGACCGCTGGTAGATTATTCGTATGTGGTTGAGGAAAACAGATTCCGTGACGGAGAGAAGATTATCAAAGAGGGCGCGCACGGCAGTTGGATCTGGGCCATATTGGATGGCAATGTGGAGATAACAAGGGAATCGTCCCGTGGTCCTATCACCATAGCAAGGCTTGGAGAGGGTTGTTTTGTGGGTACCTTCACATCCCTATTATTCACGGAGTATTCCCGCAGCGCCACAGTGACCGCAGTGGGGGAAGTTCACCTGGGCCTGTTGGATACCCTGCGGCTTTCCGGAGATTACGCGTCTCTGTCAACGGATTTCAAAGGACTTCTTCTTAGTCAAACCAGCACGTTGAAAAAACTTACTGACCGGGCCGTAGATCTGTCCGTAAAGGATTGTAAAGGGGATGGAATTATAAAGGATAAAGAGTCAGTAGGTGAGATGGAATTTTCAATGAATGATCTGTTTGCAATAACTGGAGGCGAGATCTGCGTGATGGGAAAGACTCCAAAGGGTTATTTCCCGTTAATGACACTTGGAAAAGAGGACGTATTCGGCAATGTTCCTTTCATGGAAATAGGACATGAACTTCCATGTACATCTGTAACGGCATCAGAGGATTTAGAGGTAAGCAGGCTCGATGCTGCAATGCTCCAGAGGGAATATGATCGACTACCTGTGACATTCAAAAATCTTATTGACCATTCAGGATCTTGCGTCTCGGTTACCACCAGGTTATTATGTGATCGACAGTAGATAATTTTCTATTCTATGGACCTGATAATCTCTATAGCTTTAATCCGCCAGGCGGACAAGTCCTCCAGAGGCTGATAGGGGTAGATGCGTTTGGTAGCAGAGTATGGTACTCAAGCTATATTCGTATGATGTGAAACTTGTATAACTTTATGCAATTTTGCCGGAACTAAAATATGATTAATAGATGCGCCGCCTTGTAGGCGGGGAGGTTCACTCTCTATGGCCCTGAGGAACGGGATTGCCGTCCACATAGACCCGGTTATGCTCGTCAAAGGTAAACCGACCTCTGGCAATCATCTCCACGGTACTGGGAAACACCTTCCAATCGCCCACCTCTTTAAGGCGTTCCTGATGTTCGTCGGCTACCTTTATCAACCTGTTTCTGTTCTTAAGAAGAGAATCAAGGGGTTCAGGGAGTTCAACCTTCAAGGGATCTGATATCATCAAGAGGGGCCCGGTGTCTACGCCTTGATCGGTCCATAGAGTTGAAGAACGAAGAACGGTTTCTCCAGCGATAATGGCATCGATAACAGCATGATCCCCCACATATCTCCTCTTTCCGTCAGGTGTCAGTATTGAGAGATCAGCCGGATGGACATTGATACATCTATCAAGGGTGATATAACTCATATAGCCACTGAGAGCGATCACGTCTGCTTCAAAGACATCTATCAATCTGGCTGCCACGCTGTCGAATTCTCTTCTGGCAGCAATCCCTTCGGAAGTGAGAGCTGTCCTTTTCAATCCTCTCAGTCGATGGAAGGTTCGTATGTCATAGCTGAAGTAGGGTATGCCGTTCTCACAGGCTATTTTTTCACCCTGACACGCGCCGTCTGATCTGTCGCTGAAGATGAAGATGACTTGAAACGGCGAAGAACCGTTCTCCTCTTTTTGTTTTTTTTCTCTTTCAAGGAGTTTGATAATGTTGGTTCCGGATCCTGACATGAAGGCAGCCACCCTCATGGGGCGTCCTGTCTCTTCCGCGTTAAAGATGGGGGTGCTTTCCATAACTATCCTCATTGGAAGAATTTATTTTTACTTGAAAACCACTTCCTATATGCGTGTCTAAGATCCCCGCCATTTTGGCGGGAAGTCAGAGAATATTGGTTATGCCTGAAAAGGGAAGTCTAATCCGGCAATGACCATCTCTTCAAGGCAATATCTACTACCTTTTGAGGAAGCGGTCAATATTTGTGTTTTGCCAAGTCCGTTGCAGATTCCATGGGTTCAGAGGCATAAAACCCAAATATTTGACCACTGCATAGGCCAGTGGAATTTCAAAAAGATATCGCCTTGAAGAGACAGCCATTACCTCCTTTGATAGACACACCCCCTTTAGGCGTGGATTCTTTACAGATTGAAATAACCGGTTCTTTACATAGAAAATCTATTCATATAAGAGTAGTGACCGGCCTTGATGGGCCCTATGTCAATTATTCCGACGTGACATTTCTCCCGGTTTTTTATTATAATGATATATTATTGTTATGAAAAAAAGAGTGGTCATCAAAAACCACGATTTCTGATCCCCTGCTCAGACAGGGGTAGTTGATCTATATTTAAACTAATCTTCAATATTTATCAAGGTCAACCCTGACATTGCAAAAATAGAGGATACTGCTCGTAAGATATCACTTGATTTAAGATACTAATCGTAAAATTCTATCTAACATTGTATAAGGAGAGATAATAGATGATCGTGAGAAACCTGAATGACAAGGAGGTCCTGGAGACCTCATATATAGCACACGGCGGAGCCATAGCACAGATGATACTGGATAGCAGGACACTGAAGGAGATTGGTTTTTTTGCTATTGCCCGTTTGGAAAAGGGAAAGACGATCGAGGCCCATATAGACCCCATGGAAGAGATATATTTTATATGGTATGGAGAAGGAGATATGACAGTGGATGAAGAGACAAGGCATGTGGGTCCGGGTGATGCCATATGGGTGCCTGCCGGTTCCAGACACAGCCTTACAAATTCCGGCCAGGAACCCTGCGTTATCCTGGTCACTGCGTCACCTGTATGATCGAAAGATTATTTATGAGATATGGAGGAGGATAAGGCTTCATTATAAAAACAGAAAGTTATAAGGTTTGGCATATTATTTGCGGATTTTCATAGATCCAAAGATCTTATCTTTTAATTTAATGATCTTTGAAACAGGAAAGGAATTTTGCTATAAATATATATAATTTTAATTAAATAACTCATTATATATTGACAAATATATAATTTTATGCATAATTTTTGTTAAAATAGCCTTGCAAGGGATCTTTTATGTATCTCGAATATTGGGAATTTAATGACTTTCCCTTTGAAAACGTCCCTGATCCTGACTTCTTTTATCTTGCCAAATCCCATGAGGAGGCATTGACGCGCCTTATCTACGCGGCAGAGATGAGGAAAGGGGGAGCGATGTTATCAGGGGAGATCGGCTGTGGCAAGACAACCTTGTCAAAGGTGTATGTCCAGGAACTCTCCGCTGATAAATATGATATAGGCATTATTATAAATCCAAAACTGGAAGCTAATGAGTTCTTGCAGGAGGTGTTGTATCAGTTTGATATTACCGATATCCCTGACACGAAAGTCAAGTGCCTGCGGGTGTTGAATAACAAGATGATAGAGAATATGAAGGGTAACAAAGAGACTATCTTGATAGTAGATGAGGCTCAGTTGCTCGATGAATCCATATTTGAAGAGATCAGGCTACTGCTGAATTTTCAGTTAAATAATCGATTTTTGATGACCATTATACTCATTGGCCAACCCGAGTTAAGGGATAAGATTCAGAGCATTGAACAGCTTGATCAAAGGATTGCCATTAAGTATCATTTAAGGCCTTTTAATTTTGAGGAGACAGGACAGTATATTGTATTCAGGCAGAGAAAGGCGGGAAGAGACAAAAACGTGTTCAGCAGCGAGGCCATCCAGAGGATATTTGAACATAGCAAGGGTGTGCCGAGAAAGATTAATAACCTTTGCGATCTATCCCTTTTGATAGGATTCAGCTCAAATGAAAAGAGGATAGCTCCCAAGATAGTAGAGAATATTATCAACGATGGTGCGCTTTTCTGATATAATAAAAATAAGGGGTAAGGATGGACGCAAGGACGAATCCGGCAGGGAAAGGGTCCAAGAGGATAAGTTCAGGTTGAGCGATTCCCAGGCCTTCAAGAAGGAAAAGAAGAAGGAGAAGATAGATCTCCAGCCTGGCACCCCATTAGAAGATGATGTCATTCTCGAAGTGGTAACCTATTATGAGAAATTTATTGAAAGGGCAATGGATGTACGGGATAGGGTCAAAAGTGACCAGGGTATAAGCCCGTCTCCGGTACTCTCCGATCTTCATGATATCATAAATAAGGGCCTTACAGATGCTCTATATGAATATGCCATGTCTGCGCCGGGCGATTACGAGGAGATGCTGATCCATACCATTGATGTGACCTTTACATCGCTGAGAGTCGGAAGAGGGATGGGATATGATACTAAAATGCTTTTAAGATTGGGTCTTACCGCCTTTTTTGAGAATGTGGGGATGTATAAGATCCCTGATAGTATCCTGAAAAGAACGGGTAAGCTTGGGCAAGAAGAGATAAAAGTAATAAAGAAACACCCGGAGATAAGTTCCGATATACTTGGCAGAATGGGAGAAAGGTATGGATGGTTGGCTAAGGTTGCTCTCCAGATCCATGAGAGATTAGATGGATCAGGTTATCCGTCAGGACTGAAAGGGGGAGAGATTTCAGAACTGGCATCAATTATAGGATTGATAGATATCTATGTGGCAATGATTAAGAAGAGGGCATACCGGGAAAAATTTATCCAGACCGATGCGATAAAATCTATTATAGAGGCCAGTAAAGGCCTGTTCCCGCCTAGAATAATAAAGGTTTTTTTAACTGAGATATCCCTGTTCCCGGTCAATTCCTTTGTTAAATTGAATAATAAATCCATTGGAAGGGTTATCTCCACAGACAAAGACCAACCCCTGAGGCCGACTATTGAACTTATTTATGACGGATTAGGGAATAAGATGATAGATCGACAGGTCATCAACCTATCTGATAATCCTCTATTATATATTGAAGGAAGCGTCGATGAGAATGAGACGCCATGAGTCAATAAAGCAAGGCCATCTGCCATGAAAAGAAGATTACGAATAAGAAACTGTCAGATGATTTTCAGGACATTCCTTGCCATACCAGCCGTATGCGCAGTCTTACTGTCTGTATTATCGTTGCAATCATGCTATTCTTCCACTGCCGTAAAAGGGATCCCTGTCAGGGATCTGGTCTTGGCTGAGGACCAGAGGATTGTTAAGAAGACAGTGACCAAGGAAGATCATGATGAGATTGACAGCATGAGTATGACTCAAGAGAACAAGGTTTTTAATGTGATAGACGGTATTCCGGAATATCGTATCGGTCCCCTTGACGTTTTAGAAATCAATTCACATATGGGAGATAAGGCCACCCTGACCACGATAACAGTAGATCACAGGGGTAAAATATCCTACTCCTTTATCGATGATCTGGATGTTTCTGGATTGACACCTAGCCAACTGGACAATCGCCTTACCAAAAAACTGTCCAGTTATATAAAAAACCCGAGGATCGATGTCCTTGTAAAGGAATTTCATAGCAAGAGTGTTACTGTCCTGGGCGAACTAGCCTCTCTTAGGGCGTCCTATTTAGGCAGGGCCGGCAGCGGAAGGATATATCTAAAAGGGAAAACCACCCTTATGGATCTCGTGGCTATGGCAGGTGGATATACTGTTGATGCTGATATAAAGAACGTCAAGCTCGTGAGGCAGGGGAGGACCTACCTGATCAACCTTTATGATATCCTAGAAAAGGGCGATGAGAGGAAGAATGTTATTATAGACAAAGGAGATGTGATAGATATCCCTGCGCTGCCTGCCTTTGGTGAAAGGATCTATGTCATGGGTGCGGTGAAGTCCCAGGGGATATATTCTCTTAAGGATGCACGGGATCTCCTAGGCGCCATATCCTTGGCAGGAAGCTTTACGACCCTGGCCAAGGAAGAGAACACTCTTATTGTGAGAGGATACGAGCAGGCAGATAAGCCGCTGGTGATGATGTCGAATCTGAATGCACTTCTGAGGAAGGCCGATCTGAGCCAGAATATACTACTTAAGGACGGAGATCTCGTATATGTCCCAAGGATGTTGATAGGAGATATAAACGATTGGATTTCAAATACTATGCCCTTGCTGGATTTTATCTTTTATCCCAAGAGATTTCAGGACAGTTATTTTACAAGAGACTATCTGCATATAAATCCAAGATGATAAAGAGATTAAGAGGCTGTTTTGGCGCAATATGATATAAACCTCCGGGAATATTGGCGTATTCTCAGAAAGCGGAAGATCATAGTCATCCTTACCTCTATGCTTTTAGGGATCTTCAGCACGACTTTTGCCATCTTACAAGCCCCTACCCCTTTGTACACATCAGTCTGCAGCATCAAGTTTGAAAAGGAGACCGCGTTGGAGGGTCTGTATGCCAGGACCCTGTCATGGTCAGGCGGTGATGATATAGAGACCCAGATGACTATTATTAAAAGCTATTCAATCTTGATGGAAGTGGCCAAGGATCTGGGGCTTATCCCTAACAGGATCATAACCGAGAAAATGAGATTAAGTCCCAATATCATTGCTGTTGTTGAAAAACTTCAGTCCAAAGTACAGGTTTCTAGGGAGAGCTATACCAATATCCTGAATATTAAAGTCACCGATCCAGACCCTGTCTTTACTCAACGAATGGCTAACGCGATTGCTGTGACCTATAAGAAATCGCATGCAGAGCAACAGGGAAAACGCACTATGGCCGCTATTAAATACATCGATGATCAACTGTGGAAGATGAGGCAGAATCTCCAGAGAGCTGAAGAAACATTCAACAGCTTCAGTCAGAAAAATCAGTTGATCTCCATTGATATGCAAAGCGAAAATCTCCTGTTAAGGACCAAGGAGATCAGGGGCGAGATCCGAAAACTTGACGAGGATAAAAGCGAACTTGAGACCCTGCTTGTCAGGGTGAATACCTTCATTAAAAATCCATCTGATTCTGAAGATAATTTCTATTCAACAAAGGCAGATAAGCAGTACCAGGCAACAAACGACGCTCTCGTGGGACTTCTGCTTAATAAAGACACGTTACTGGAAAATTATACCTCTCGGCATCCGGAAGTGATAGCCATCGGTCAAAAGGTAATCGAAAATGCCCGCAAGATGACGATGTTACTTAGACTACAGATTGATAATAAAGAAAAGAGAAAGATCGATTTAAACCGGGAACTTGATGAGGTTGACAGAAAGACCAATACCTTGATGGGAAAAAAGCTGGAGTTTGACCGCTTAAAAAGAGAGGTTGAGTCGTCCAGGAATATGACCGCCCTTCTTGAGCAAAAGAACCAGGAAGCCCTGATCAGAAAGGCCGAGAAACCCGAGGAAGTTGTCCTTGTTAAACCCGCTTTGCTGCCGACTGCTCCAATCAATCCTCCAAAGACAGCTACCACCGGCGCCACGGGTATCATTATCGGTCTGGTGCTAGGTCTGGTATTGGCCTTTATTGTGGAGACCTTCGACACCTCTCTTGGTGCTATTGAGGATGTGGAGGAGACCCTTGGGGCCAAGGTCTTAGGGGTTATCCCTTATACGGATCCAAAAGATATCCAGGAGAATCTGAAGGATAGATACCCCGAGGGCATGGATGAGCGCACCCTAAGTAATGTAGTCAATCTCGTATCTCATTATGCCCCCAAGACTATGATTTCAGAAAGCTTCAGGGCGCTCAGGACCAACATTCAGTTCAGAGAGGGTGATGATAAGATAAAGACCATTGCCGTTGCCAGCACCTCTCCCAAGGAAGGCAAAACCCTGGTCTCCGTTAATCTGGCAATCAGTATGGCTCAGGCCGGTCTCAAGACCCTTTTGGTGGGTGCGGATTTGAGAAAACCGATGCTGGCAAAGACCTTTGGTTTGGAGAGCATCCCGGGGCTCACGGATATTGTGCTGGGTAGTTATCCCTGGGCTGATACCGTAAAGAGTATTACTGATATCATTATGGGAAGGCTGACCATGGATGAGGTGATGATGACACCCGGCATGGATAACCTGCACATCATCACCAGCGGAATCATACCTCCCAACCCTGCTGAACTGATTGAGTCCAGGCGTTTGATGGATTTTATCAAAGAGGCAGGAGAGAAATATGATATAGTGATATTTGACAGTACTCCCATACTTTCGACCGCCGATGCAACTATCCTGGGCACAAAAGTGGATGGAGTGCTTATTGTCTATCGTGTTGGCGCTGTATCAAAAGGCCTATTAAAAAGATCGTCCACGCAACTGGAACAAGTTCAGTGTAATATAATCGGAATAGTCCTGAATGGCATGAAGCCTGATATCAGTCCGGATTTCCAAGATTTTAAATACTATAAATACTACTCCTACTATGGTGAGGAAGGTAAAGAGAAAGAGCCGGTATACAAGAAGGCCCTTTCATTTATCAGGGGGAAAGGAGAAGACGCCGGTTCATCAGAGGGAGGTGGCCTGCCCGCCAGTGTGGGAAAAGCGGTCCAGGCGGAACAAGAGAAAAAACCGGGCCATCTATTGAGGTGGTTCCTGATAATTGTTGCGGTCCTGTTCCTAACTGTTGGCGTACTATGGCAAAATGGGATAATAGATCCTGTGCAATTCCTTGGTCTTGTTGAGACGGTTAAAAAGGATAGCATTAAGCCGACCGTTGTGAAATCACCGTCAAAACCTGCCGTTAAGAAGGGTCTAAAAGTTGTATCCATAAGACCGGAAAATACCAAGATTACCACGCCGGAAAAAAAGCCAATACCTGATACCAAAGCTCCAGTTTTTCAGCCTGATGTCAAGGCTGAGGAAAAGGCTGTTATCAAGGAGGCCGTATCTCCCTACAGGGCCGGTTCATATCCCTATTCGCTCTACCTGGGTTCTTTTCGTTCCCTTGAGAGGGCCGAAAAGGCGATCACTAAATATAGCCCAAAAGGCCTATCTCCCTTTTGGGTCAAGGTCCATTTCAAAGAAAAAGGGGTATGGTACAGGATATATATGGGACACTTTAAGAACCAAGAAGATGCCCAAGGCTTTGGCATGGAACATGGAGTGAAAGACATAGAGATCAAGAAGACAGCATATGCCAACCTTATAGATACTTATACCTCTTCGGATGAGTTAGATGCCAGGGTTCAGTCCTTAAAGGTGCTTGGATATTCTCCTTATATTATAGGAGATCAAGACGATAGATTTCGACTTTTTATTGGCGCCTTTTTAACAAAAGCAGGAGCAGAGGAACAATACAATGAATTGAAATCCGATGACGTCAAGAGTCAGGTGGTCAGACGATAGCTCTCCCCGCCTTAGCGGTCGTTCACCATTCCCTTGTCTCTCAGACTTCTCGGAGGAATACGATTTGAGATATGTAAAAAAGATAGTAGATCTTAACAGCAACGGGCAGAGTACCCTCCAACTCGTTATCCCACTGGTAATAATACTTTTTGTCCTTCTTGCCTTTGCCATGATGGTGCCCAAGCTTTCAACCGCCAAAACCATTGCCTTGGCAGCCGGTCTGGTCATCTTTGTTGTCAGCTTTGCCAGTACCGAAATCGCCCTTTACATCCTGATTTTCTCAATGCTTTTGAGCCCTGAGTTCATGGTTGGGGCCACTGAAGGGGCTTCCCTCGGACGCGGGGTAACTCTGAGGCTTGACGATTTTATATTAATCATTATCGGTTTTAGCTGGCTGGCCAAGATGTCTATCAATAAAGAACTAGGGCTATTTCTGAGGACACCGCTAAACAAACCGATCGCCTATTATATCATTATCTGTCTGGTCTCTACCCTGTTTGGAGCGCTGTTTGGAAGAGTGCAATTAAAGACAGGTTTTTTCTTTGTACTGAAGTATTTTGAGTACATGATCATCTATTTTATGGTAGTCAACCATCTGAACAGCAAAAGACAGGTCAGGAATTACCTGTTGGCCATGGTGATTACTTGCTCGATTGTTTCCCTGATAGGGATATATCAGATACCGGCCGGCGGCAGAGTCACGGCCCCTTTTGAGGGTGTATCCGGGGAACCCAATACCTTCGGAGGGTATCTGGTCTTTATGATAGCAGTGGTTGCCGGCCTATTCCTGACCAGTCCCTCTTTTCGAAACCAGTTGATCTATGGTTTTTTGATCCTGCTTTTCATCATACCTCTGTTATATACTCAATCAAGGAGCTCCTATATGGCCATCATTCCTGCTGTATTGACATTTCTCTGGCTGTCCGAAAAAAGGAATTGGGTAATGGTAGCGCTTATCCTGATAGGTATCAGCCTTCCGTTCCTGGCGCCCAGGGTTGCCAAGGAGAGAATGTCTTACACATTTACACAGGGTAGGGAGAGAATAGGCGTGGTTGAGATAGGAGGTGTAAAGCTGGATACTTCAACATCCGCCCGATTGATGAGTTGGAAAGATGCCTCCAAAGCCTGGATCAAGCATCCAATTTTAGGTTACGGCGTCACAGGGTACAGATTTGTGGATGCCCAATATGTCAGGGTAGTCACGGAGACAGGATTAATGGGGTTAATCACCTTCTTTATCCTGATATCAACCATATTCAGGAGGGTATATCAGACCTTTAAGGAGTCTGTCGACCTTTTTCATAAAGGCCTTTGCATGGGCTTTCTGGCCGCTTTTATCGGGCTCCTGTTTCATTCCATCGGAGCAAATACCTTTATTATCGTGCGGATAATGGAGCCGTTCTGGTTTATGACCGGCATGGTTGTAATGATTCCGGAACTAAAAGAGGATAGTCCATAAGATCCCTAGGGCCTGAAAGCGACAATTAAAAACCTTTACTTCTCCCTTACGGTAAATCCCAATTGCTCGATCAACTCCAGGTCTTTCTGCAGGGTCCTTCCTTCTGTTGTCAGATAATTCCCGGTCATAATGCCACTGGCTCCTGCATAAAAGATCATTGAGTGGAGTTCTCCGAGATTGTATTCCCTGCCTCCGCAGATAATAATCTCTTTGTCAGGCAGAAAATATCTGAAAAGGGCTATGATCTTCAGGCACCTGAGAGGTGTGATATTGTGGGCATGCTCCATGGGAGTCCCCTTGATCGGGACCAGAAAATTGAGCGGCACGGAGTCGACGTTCAGTTCCTTGAGTGAAAGGGCAAGCTCAAGGATCTGCTCATCGGTCTCCCCCATACCCAGGATTCCCCCTGAGCAGACAGATAGGCCTGCCCTCTGGGCGGCTGCAATGGTGTTGACACGTTCCTCATATTTATGCGTAGTACAGACTTTAGAAAAAAAGCTTTGAGCTGTCTCCAGGTTATGGTGGTATCTGTTAATACCCGCCCCTTTCAGGACCTGAAAGTCGTCAGGACCGAGAACACCCAATGATGCGCATTTACCGATCCTTTTGTGATCCAGTTTCGCCATGGCATCTGCAACGGCCTTTACCTCCTCTTTGGGGAGCCGTTTACCTGTTGTTACGATGGAGAACCTGTTCACCGGCGTTTCATAGGCATACAGACCTCCCTGTTTAAGTTCTTCTTTACCCATAAGGGGATAGACAGGCGCATCTGTTTTGGAGAATGCGGACTGGGAGCAGAAGCCGCAATCCTCGGAACACCTTCCTGATTTGCCGTTGCAGATTGTGCAGAGATGTATTTCTCGCCCAAAATAATGACCCCGGATAATATCGGCCCCTGGCAGGATGTCAAAGGTATCCTTATCAGGGATATCTAAGAGGTTCCTGTATATGTCCCTGCCATGGATATTCCCGGTTATGATCTCTTCCGCGAGCGTAATCAGTTCCTTGCGATCCATTGCTTATCCTTGAACTCCTATAGGGTTATATTATTTATATCATTTCTATTTCAAAAAGAAGGCTATGTACTTTGGACATGTCGAAGATTCCCGCCTCTGGCGGGAGGTCATAGCAAACTGCCTCCACATGAAGATGGAAGTCCAATCCGTCGATGACTATCTCTTCAAGGTGATATCTACTACCTTTTGAGGAAGTGGTCAATATTTGGGTTTTGCCAGGTCGGTTGCAGATTCCAGGGGATTCAGAGGCATAAAACCCAAATAATTGACCACATCAGAGGCTAGTGGAATTTTAAAAAGATATCACCTTGAAGAGACAGCCATCGACTACTTTGTTAGGCGCGTTCCTTTGAAATGGGTTACATGCCTAAAATTTCCCCCTATTCGGTATCTTAGATGGGCGTGGATTCTTAGAAGGAGCATTCTTAAAGACCAGCCATCATTCAACGCCAAAATATTTCACAAAACCCTGTTTCAGGCCTTCCGGATCGATCTTCGGCAGAGGTTCAACCTCAGCCAGGACACGTACCTTGCCGTAATGTTCAATGGCCTCCCGATTTCCTGAATTCATAGGCCCGTTCATGACCACTCCGAATACCTGCAGGTTCCGGTTCCTGAGCTGCTCAAGAGAGAGCAGGGTGTGGTTGATTGCACCTAAGGAGCTTCCTGCTACAAGCAGAATTGGTATGTCTATCCTCCTCATCAGATCCAGCATAAGGTGGCGTTCATTCAAGGGAACCATGATGCCGCCGGCGCCTTCCACAATCAGATGCCCGGATTCACTAATCTCCGGGATCTGAAATTTATCCAGATCGATCCGCACGCCTTCATGTGCGGCAGAGGCATGTGGTGAGATGGGAAGCATGAGCCTATAGGTCTCGGGATGAAAATGGCTGTCCGGCAATCCGGTCTTTTCACTCACCCATTCCGTATCCGTCATCTCCTCAAGACCGCTCTGAACCGGCTTCCAGTATGAACCCCTCAGGCCTGCAACGAGGATGGCTGATATTACGGTCTTGCCAATACCGGTATCCGTGCCGGTGATAAAGATCCGGTTGGGAAATATGCTCTCTTTAATAATCATCTCTTTATCCACGCCATCTCCTGAAGATATCGATCAACTGTTCCAGATGCTCCTGTGTATGCAAGGCAGAGAGTGACAGACGGATTATGGACTCTCCTTTTGCTACTGTTGGAGGACGAAAGGCCAGTGCAAGAATTCCGTCCTCTTCCAGCTGTTTTGAAAGCGCCAGGGTCTCTTCCTCATCACCGATGATCACAGGAATAATCTGCGCGCTTGAGTCACCCGTGTCAAAACCCATCTCATGCAGGGATGATCGTAAGTGATCAGCTTTTTTAAGCAGGTCCAGGCGTTCTTTCTCCATGGTCGGTATCAGTTCCAAGGCCGCATCAATGGAGCCGATTATTGAGGGTGGCAGCGCCGTTGTATAGATGAACCCGTAACAGAAGTTAATAAGATAGTCCCGTATCTTTTTTGAACATGCAATGTAAGAGCCAAAGGAACCGCATGCCTTGCCGAAGGTCCCCATGGTTATGTCCACGTTCTTCCCGCAGGTCAGGCCCATTCCCCGCTTTCCCAGCACGCCCGTGGCATGGGAATCGTCCACGATCAGAAGTGCCTGGAATTCTTCAGCCAGTTTCACCAGGGCATCGATATCACTCTGGTCACCGTCCATGCTGAAGACCGATTCCGTGATAATAAGGACGCGGGAGATCCCGCTGTCCTGGTTCTCCTTTAAGAGCCTTTTCAAGTGATCCGGATCATTATGATGAAAGCGTTCAACCCGGCAGCGGGCAAGCAGGGAACCCTGGATAATGCTGTTGTGATTCAGCCAGTCCGACAGGATCAAGGTCTCCCGATCCGCGAGGGCGGGTAGCAGCGATACATTCGTCTGATACCCTGAATTCAGGATCAAGGCGGTTTCACTCCCTTTCAGGTACGCTATCTTATTTTCCACCTGTTCAAAGCAGTCATATGTGCCGCAGACCAGCCTTGAAGCGGTTGAGCCGGCCCCGTATTTTTCCATGAATTCCGCGGCCCTCTGTCGAAGAAGCGGATGCCTTGAAAGACCCAGATAATCGTTTGAACAGAAATTCAGCATCGTCCGTCCGTCAACGTCTATCTCTATGCCGGAAATAGGCGATATTGTCCGCAACCCGCGAAGCAGGTTTTGGGAACGGCGGTTTTCCAGCTCGGATTCTATAAAGGAATTTTTTTTCATGACACGGCTATACCTGCCCCTTTACCTCAATAATCTGGACCATGGAGGTCGTGAGTTGGGTCAGGTCTTCCTTATTAATAATATAAGCGGGCATAGTATAGACAAGATTCCCGAACGGTCTGATCCAGACCCCTTTGTCCACGAACTTCTTCTGAATACTTGCCATATCCACGGGCTGATTCAGCTCCACCACGCCGATGGCCCCCAACACCCTGACATCGTTTACCCAAGGGAATTTCATGCAAGGAGAGAGATCCTTGATCATCTGGCTCTCAATCCGATCCACTCTCTCCTGCCAGGGGGTGGAGAGCAGGAGTTTGATACTGGCAATAGCGATGGAACACGCAAGTGGATTGGCCATGAACGTGGGGCCGTGCATAAAGACGCCCGTCCCGTCCGATGAGATTCCGTCACTTACTCTTTCGGTCGTTAGTGTTGCCGCAAGACTCATATAACCGCCGGTAAGGGCCTTTCCAACACACATGATATCGGGTGAGATTTCTGCCTTTTCACATGCAAACATCGAACCTGTCCGGCCAAAGCCTGTGGCGATTTCATCCAGGATAAGAAGCACGTCGTATTTTTCGGACAGCTTTTTAACACGTCGCAGGTACTGGGGGGAATAGAAACGCATACCTCCTGCCCCCTGTACGACAGGCTCAAGTATGATTGCTGCTATATTTCTGTGGCGTGCTTTTAAGAGATCTTCAAGGCTCCTGATATCCTTGTCATCCCATTCATCGTGATATCCGCACATGGGGGCGTCTGCAAAATATTGTAAAGGAAGGATATCTCTGAATATCTGGTGCATGCCGTTTACAGGGTCGCAGACGGACATGGCTCCGAACGTGTCTCCATGATATCCTGAACGAACGGTCAACAGCCTTTGCTTGTCCTGCTGCCCCATGGTTGACCAATACTGGATGGCCATCTTTATGGCGACTTCAACCGAGACCGAACCTGAATCACAGAAAAAGACCTTTTGTAACGGCTCAGGACTAAGCTCAATCAGAAGAGACGCAAGTTCGACAGCCGGTTGATGCGTCAGACCTCCAAACATGACATGGGACATCCTGTCTATCTGTTGATGAGCAGCGTTATTCAGTTCGGGGTGATTATAACCGTGGATAGCTGCCCACCAGGATGACATGCCGTCTATTAGTTCACGCCCATCTTCAAGGGTTATTCGAACCCCTTTCGCGGACGCGACCGGGTAAACCGGTAAAGGACCGATCATTGAAGTATATGGATGCCATATGTGTTCCCTGTCAAATATGAGCAGGTCCTGATCAAACAGACCGTTCATCATTATTTCTCTCCATGCGAATCATTTCCCCTTTGTATCATGTTTCAACCTGTGGTGGCAATCAACCTATTTCGTCCCTGATCCGCCATCAAGGCATCATCTGTCCCACTCCTGTCGGGATTGCCTTCGATGGCTCCTCCCTGCGGCGTGTGTGTAAAACCGCATAGGGCCCGCCACAATCCGCCATACAGACGGCGGACAAGTGACGGCGGGTAAACATAGAGCATGGAGCATAGAGTAAAACATAAAGACGCTATGTGTTATGCGCGACTGAAAGGAGCTGACGCCTCAGTCGTCGCTCCCCCCCGCACAAGTCAGCGGGATCTTCGATAGGCGCCACCGCTTTTGAGCGGGATTTCGCGGGCTCAACTTGCGGACATCTAATACCTTGCCGGTGCCCAGGTACAGACCAAAATCCTTTGTCTGCATTGATGATGTGAAAATTAGATTGTGGATTTTGGTTCGCCTGAAAGAAAATGACACAAATGCCGGGGCCATTTTATTATGCAATCGCCTTGAGAAAGTCAATATGTAAAGGATCTCTGTCCATAAAGGATTTCGATTTGCGGGGGGCATGAAACCTACAGGCGTGAAAAGACAAGGATAATTATATAAGGCTAATGAGCCTCCACCATCAATGATATGGAAAGAGAGGAATTCTTCTTTCCGCTACCGATTTCAAGGATCTCCCTGATGACTTCGTTGCTCTCTTCATCGGTCCCCCCGATAGTGACCCACTGGCCCAGAGGGACGGATAGAGTGGTTGTTGCTTCTGTGAATCGGATTATCTCCTTCCTGCCCCTTGATACCTCATGAGAGATCTTTGGAGTAATCTCGATGTTTGCATGGTCACCTACAATAACAGGACTTACATCCACGCCGGATTCGAACCTCTGGATAATCACCTTTTCCTTATACCCGGCGTATTTGCGGAAGAGATAGCCCCATCTCTCCCTGTAGATGAGATCTTGTCCAACCATGATATAGGCAGGGCTCCCGGACAGGACATTGACAAAATATTCCGAGGACTCTCTCTGAGCCCTATTACTATGTCCGAGCCTTATGTCTACGCCATCACGTCTTGTCCTTCCCGTCGAGACCCTCCAGTTCTTCCCTGACACACTCCCTTCAGCAGATAGGGACATTGACTGAGATGAACGCACCTCCTGAAAGCGCACCCTGACCCTGACCTGCCCGGGCGGCTTATCAAATCTCTCCAGAAATGCGCGGATCTTTTGAATGGATTCATCACTGTCTGTTATGACAACCGAGTTTGTCCGCATATCAACTGTGGCCTTCCCGTCTTGAGAAATCATATCTTTTACAATGGGGATCACCTCAGAGACATTCCTGAACTGCATTGGAATGATAACTGTTCTCTCCTGGCATATACCTATGGATGGCTGCAAGGCAAAGAAAAGACAGAATGAAAAGACAATTACAGATATATAGATATGACCTATGATCCTATCTTGTTTCTGAATCTGAATCAGTCTTTGGTTCATTGCCAATCCTCACAAGTCAAATTTGAGTCCCTCAAAGGCACATTCTGTCCATTATTGACGGATGCCGGTATTATCTTTGATAATATACCACCATCTCTCTGACCGCGCAACAGAACCCGGGGATGAATCTGCATATCCTGTATCCCTTGAATATTTTATTTTTTATAATGTGCGCCTGTCTTTATTTTATCTTGGAAAACCACGTCCTTCTCCTGCCTCTTTTGTGGGAATCTTCGATGGCATGGATTCTTTACTCAACCACATCAACACATTATTCATTTCCTTCAATAATAACAATGCAATTGAGGTTCAGGTTGCCGGGCATAACATGTTAAAAGCTCAATGGCAGACCAAAAGACATTGACTTATAATCTGTAGTGGTATAATAGTATAGCACTCAAATGATAGAGTACTGTTGCAGAGATGCTTTGTTGATGCGAGAACATCATAAATGTACATGCATGGCTTTTATATAGTATATATCGATAGTTGAAGGAGGAAGAGTAATGCCGCCTGTAATCAGCAAGGAGCATAAAGAGGCGATAATATTCAAAGATGATTTTCCCTATTACCAGACAAGGACATCCCCTTGCGAGGCGAA
>JAFDAM010000040.1 GCA_019313825.1 Deltaproteobacteria bacterium | reverse complement strand
CCTCGGGAATATCCCCTGCCTTGAACCTTTCCAAAATTCCAGTCAAGACCTCCCTAACTCTCTGATTCATAACCCCTCCTTTTCTTGCCCTTTCCTAAAATGGCAAAACCCCCGCGACTATTAGAAAAGTCACGGGGGTTCTGGTTTGGGAATGATCCTTGACATCAAGGAAGATAAAAGTTTATTTATTTTACATACCTTTGCCTAACTTTACAAAGCATTCAATTGACTTGCAAACTATTTATTATTTTATATATATTATGGCAAATTTAAGTCATTTTGTCAACAACTATATTATGACGTAAGTTATTGATTTTATTAGGCTTTTTAACACATCACAAAGCGATGAAAGGAGGGCAGGCCGAATATAGGAAAAAATGAAGAGATTATTGACTTAGATGTCCTTCCGAACGGAGGCAAGTCTTCTTGAATAAAGGTCATGGGATTTTGTTTTGTAGATGCTCTTGGTTGAACAGTGTAAGAAACCATTATGGAATGGAATGAGTGGGTATTCTCAATGGCTCCTTTGCTGGGGTTTTCATAATACTATTCTCATATCACAGGTTTGGGTGGGCCTGTGATAGATAGCAGGTATCTGCAATCCGGGGCAAGCGTGGATCAATCAAACATATCACCAATTTTTGAGCCAGATGAATTGCTGAGGTATTGTATTACTATCACAAACCTGCAGTTGCATCAGGAATTGTAGAGAAATGAAGACGTTCGGCTCAATTGTATCATTATTAATCCATCCTTGGCTTTTCCTTGTTAGCCCCTGAACCTTGCATAAACAATGTTGAAGGATTTCAAAAAAGTTTATGAAGTTATCCCGAATTTCTTCATTTTATATCTGAGAGTGCTTGGGTTAATGGACAGCATCTCAGCTGCCCCGCCCGGCCCATGAACTTTTCCGCCTGTCATCTTCAAAACCCGCTGGATATGCTTTGCCATGACCGTGTCAAAATCAAGGTCTCCATTTCCAACGGCTAAATCCTGTTCCTGCTGCCCCAGGATAAAAGACTCAAATTCCAATGTGCCGCCTTTATGAAGTATTAAAGCACGCTCAACCATATTTTCCAACTCACGTACATTGCCCGGCCAGTGATAGGCCATCAACCTGTCAATGGCACCACTTGCGAGTTTGGGGGAAGAATGCAATTTCAAATCTTTAGCTTTCCGGTCGATAAAATAATTCACAAGCGCAGGAATATCTTCTTTTCTTTCCCGCAATGGAGGTATAGAAATGGGGAAAACATTAAACCTGAACCAGAGGTCTTCCCGGAATTGGTGGGATTTGACCATCTCTAACAGATCCCGGTTGGTGGCCGCAATAATCCTGATATCCAACGGGATTGTCTTTGATCCCCCTACCCTTTCGATCTCCCTTTCCTGCAGGACTCTTAGCATTCTGATTTGGACCTGGGGCGGCAGTTCGCTGATCTCGTCAAGAAAGATCGTGCCCTCGTGGGCACGCTCAAAGCGACCGCGTTTTTTAGATAAAGCGCCTGTAAAAGCCCCTTTTTCGTGACCGAACAATTCGCTATCCACAAGGGTTTCCGGAATGGCACCGCTGTTAACCTTGATAAAAGGTCCCTTCTTTCTGGGTGACAAGGAATGAATGGCGCTACCTATAACCTCTTTGCCCACACCTGTCTCTCCCAGCAACAAAACCGGAGAATCAAGGTGAGCCACCTGCCGGACCATCTCCATAACTTTCTTAAGACCCAGATTCTCGCCCACTATTTCATGACCCGCCTGGCGCCTCAGTTCCTTTCGAAGGTATTGATTGTCATCAGCAAGAATATCCTTCAGTTTAACGACCTCTTTGTGCCTGAGTGTGTTAGCCATAGCGATAACAAAAGGATCGTGAAGCAGGGAATACAAGCGGGCATGCTCATCTGTATATCTGTCCCTTCCTTCCCCGACTAAAGTAAGGCTGCCCAGTCGCCTGCCTTCAATGACGAGGGTCATGACCAGAAGTGATGATTCCTTTAGATTGTGAAAACGAGCCATAGCCACACCGACAAGATTCTTTTCCAATTGATTGATAATCACTACGCCCTTCGAGATATCGTTTTCCATTACGGTCCTGGCTTCCGGGGGTAGAGATATTATCGTGTCCATTTTTTTGTAGTTAAAGGCCTTGGCAAAAGCGACTGTCCTCATGGAACCAAGGTCACGCTCGTATAGATGCAGACCCATTCTGTCAGCCGGTATTATCTGCTGCAGAAACTGTAGACACGAAGACATAGCCTTTTCAATATCCAGATGACTGCATATACGATACGTCGCTTCACGGAAAAACTGGTATTCGCCGATTTTCATTGTATTGTTCTATCCATTAACCGTTTTTAATCCAAAAACATCCATTTTTGGATTTATGCTGTCAACTTTCAGCATTCACCTCACAGAAAAAGATCATTAATAAACATTATTTTGTCTGATCGCTGAACGCTCCTCCAGAATTCCTTGCTTATGGATGGACACTAATTAGGGGGATGTATTCAGGATTTGTCGGACAACCAAGCTCAGCCACACCATATCCTAGGCCCATGAATTAGGACACAGGCCATCCGCCTTAAATATATTTACTCAAAGTTGAATAATGATAGTGCGATGATACCTGAATAGAATTCTAAATTCAACTCATAAGTATGACGCATTGTGAGTTGAAGAATGAGGCAGGATAAGCAAAAAGGGCATTTAGAGTAAATGCCCTTTTTATGGTATTTATTTATTAGGCTTGTTCATCTATTTATGTATATGCATACAATTCTTAATTTTAGGGAATAACCTTTCCCCCTTGAAGAAGGATTTGCCTTTATTTTGAACAAGTAAAATAGATCCTGATCATCCATTAAACCCTGTTTTACCCCCTTTTCTTCTCTTTCAGCGCCTTGAGTACTTTGCCAGGAGTTATGGGGAGATCTTTTATCCTCACTCCTATTGCGTTATAAACGGCATTTGCGACAGCAGGAGCCGTAGGCACCATGGTCGCCTCTCCCAGTCCCTTTGCCCCGAAAGGACCATATTGATCGTCTGTTGTTACAAGAATAGGCTTAATCTCAGGCAGGTCCGGCGCTCTAAAGATAAAGTAGTCCACAAAGTCATCACAAAGTACCTTGCCATCCTCAAGGGCCAGATTCTCAGTGAGCGCATATCCAAGTCCCATCATTACCCCTCCATGAATCTGTCCTTCAGCCATATCAAGGTTTATTGGATATCCAACATCGTGAGCAGCATCCACACTCAGCACCGTTACCTTCCCTGTATTGGGATCCACTTCGACCTCGACGACTTGACATCCAAATAGATAGCTGGGTGTTGGCCCCAGATTGCTCCACGTGCCTGAAAATGGATCAAACAGGCTGGAGGGTGTATTCCAGATGCCTTTGCCGATCAGGATCTTCCCTGATTCCATGATTGCATGATGGGTAACCTCTGCGATGGATATTTTCTTGTCAGGCGTTTCTTTAGCATAGATCTCACAATTTTTTGATTCAAGGTCATCTATTTTTACTTCCATCATTTCTGCAGCTACTTCAAAGATCTGGTCTCTGATGTCTGTCGCTGCCAGTTTAACCGCATTACCGACAGAAAAGGTGCCTCGGGATGAGTAGGAACCCATGTCAAAGGGAGTGAAGGCCGTATCCCCTGCTGATACCTGTATATCTTCCAGCCGGGTACCAAGCACCTCGGCTGCGATCTCCTGAACGACAGTCCAGACTCCTGTCCCTATCTCCGAAAAATCAGTAAATAGATTGAATGAGCCGTCCTGTTTTGCATAGATGACGGCTGATGAGGTCTCGATTGAACCGAATGAGCCTTTGAAACCGCAGGCGTGAATCAATGCTGCCATTCCAATCCCTCTGTTTGGACTCTTTTCTGCCCTCTTTTCATTCCAGTCTGCAGATTCGGCAGACTGCTTGATACATTCGGGAAGACCGTAAGAATTAAAATGCCAGCCCATCATATCAGTATCACCCTGTTCAAACATATTTTTGGATTTCAACTCCATTGGATCCATGCCAAGTTTTTCTGCTATCATGTCCATCTGGGATTCTACTGCGAAGTTCGTTTGGGTATTCCCGAATCCGCGGAGTGCCACAGCCCTGTTAGGATTATTTGTGTATACCACCATCCCTTCATATTTCAGGTTTGGCACTTTATAGATATGGGCAAATGAGAAAAAGATGGAACAGAGCAATTGTCCGGTTGCGATATAGCAATGGGCGCCACATTCCTCGACCACTATGGCCTGTTTTGCGATAATCTTCCCATCATTCATCACACCGGTCTTCAATTTAATTTTAAATGATGGTGCTGCAGTGGCAAAAGAAAACTCCTCTCCTCTGCTATATTCAATTTTTACAGGATTGCCTGTTTTTTTCGCTAAGACAGCACTGATTATATGATATGGAAATGCCTGGTGGGCCTTTGCTCCAAAACCACCTCCCACATAAGGAGATACCACCCTGGTTTTCGCGATTGGTATGCCTAAAATCGTGGCAACCATATATTGGTGGAGATGCGGGGTCTGGGTGCAGGTCCACATGGTGAGGTTTTCATTCATATCCCATTTACAGATGCAACCCTGCCTCTCCATGGGAGCATGATACTGAAGCTGAGTCTTGAATTCATCTTCGAATATATGATCTGCTTCTTCAAAACCCTTCTCCACATCACCATAATCTCCGGGCATATAAACAGCCACATTACTCTCCATGTCATCATAGAGCACAGGCGCGTCGGGACTCATGGCCTCTTCAGGGTCAAAGACTGCTTTAATCTCTTCATAGTGCACATCTATAAGGCTCAAAGCAACCTCTGCAATCTCTTCATTATCAGCGGCAACGGCTGCCACTTCCTCTCCGATAAATCTCACCCTGTCAGATGCCATTGCAAAAAGATCCACGCGTCTGTTAAAATGCGCAAGAGCAAAGTCCAGAGGCACTCTTGGCATGTCCTTGCTTGTTACAACCGCCCTGACGCCAGGCAAACTTTCAGCTTTACTGGTATCGATACCAAGAATTTTTGCATGGGCATAGGGACTTGTTAATATTTTTCCTGCCAGGGTGTCAGGGAGATTTACATCACTAAAATATGAAGCCTCTCCGGTAACCTTTGGCAGGGCATCGACCCTCTTAATTCTTTTCCCGATGTATGAATATTCCATTGTATCATCCACTTTATTCACCCTCTCTTATGGTTTCTGCCGCAGCGCTTATTGCATCCACTATTTTCACATAACCTGTGCATCGGCATATGTTGCCGGCGATGGAATCCTTTATCTCCTTTTCTGAGGGCGCACTGTTTTGGCTCAGCATGGACTTGGCCGACATGATCATACCCGGAGTGCAATAACCGCACTGAATCGCCCCTTTTTCAACAAAGGCATCCTGTATCGGATCCAGTTTATTGTTATTGCAAAGGCCTTCAATAGTGGTAACCTTCTTACCCTCGGCACGAGCTGCCGGGACCATGCAGGAATAGACCGCCTGACCGTCAAGCAAGACAGTACAGGCTCCACAGCCACCCGTATCGCAACCTCTCTTTGTGCCCATCAGCCCAATCTTATGGCGTATGACCTGGTTTAAAGATTCATATGGCTCCACATCGACTTCATAGATTCTCTCGTTGGTGTTCAGTTCTATTTTCAAGGCCAACCTCCTATCCTATAGCTCTATCTTTCGCCTTCAATAGGGCTTCTTTGGTTAAAGTCCTACACAACTCTTTTCTATACTCTGAAGAGGCTCGCAGATCGCTTATGGGATCGATCTCTTTATAAACCGCCTCCGAAGCTTTACGAATAGCTTTATCTTCAAGCCTCTTCCCTATAAGTTTACCTTCTGCACTCTTCACTCTGAGAGGGATGCGCCCCACCGATCCGCATACGATTCTGGCATCTTTACAGGTTTCGTCCGTATTTAAAGTAACCCTGGCGGTAATGCTCACAACCGGAAATTCCACCGTTAAAAGTTTAAATGTCAGAAATACTGATCCCGTGTTTTCCGGGAATACAGGTATCCGTATCTCGGTTACAAACTCGTTGGGCTGAAGAGCGGTAAGAAAATAATCTAAAAAGAATTTGTTCGCAGGTATGGTACCTTCCCCTTCAGAACTGATGGTCTTCATCTCAGCATCCATTGCTGAAATGACTGCAGGGAAATTCAGTATCGGCAGACCTGAGCAGACATTCCCGCCGATGGTGCCAAGCCCGACAACCTGGAGGGGTAAAACCGATCCGGCCTCATGAAGGGCTGTATAAGCCCCCTCTTTTTGGAATAATGGGTAGTCCCTTATACTGCGAAGGTTGGTAGAAGCCCCTATCCTTATGAACTCTGCCTCACTTTCGATATAATTCAATTCAAGTCGCTCAATATCGATGATCTTTTTGACTTGTGGGATCATATCTTTTTCGGCCAGTTCATGGATCTCAGTCCCCCCAGCGAGAATAGCGGCAGCCTCACCATGCTCTTGTAACAGGTTTGTAACATCTTCAATTGTCTCGACCTTAATGTATTCATCTGGTTTGAAACTCAATTTAATTCCCCTTTGAAATTAAAGATTCTTTGAAGGTTGAAAACCAAGTGGAAACTACAACGGGCCCTCCATTCGTTACGAACGGACTCTAAACCAATTTCCCGAAAAATCGGCGAAAAATCGGGAGAGTCCTCTTATGAGACTCCAGCACAGAACCGACTATTCTATTAAATATGGCTGCATCACGTATTGATCCAACGGTTTCAAACTGTTTACGAAGAAAGGCTTCCTCAAATTTGAGTTCTCCCTTCAATATTTTTCGAAAACCATTCTGGCTCCCTTTGATAACAAGGTCCGATTTATCAGCTCTTCCTTTAACAACGGAGGCACGCCCCTCCTGAACCATTACATAAAAAGGAGTTACCCCGGTCACATCAAACTGGACCTTCCTGTTCCACCTCTTCATCATTTCCTTTGCTTCCTTAATTCTGTTGGCACGCCAGATTACAAATCTCATTGAAAACAGGATCATTAAATCACCTCCTTTATGTATACTTTTAAGAGTATCGGCCAAACTCTATAAGGATTGAAGGGTTAATCATTCTCATCAATACTTATAATCCATACCAACCAACATAAGAAAAAGCCTTTAAAGATACTCAGATCACCTCCCGTGCTAAATATATATCCCTGCCTTCATATGAGGCATTCTCTAACTCATCATGCCTGGAAGCCAGAGCACTATTGCGGGAAAGGCTAGCATCAAAGCCATGACAACCGCATCACAATAGAGATAAGGCAAAGCTGCCCTGTAGATGTCTCCCATGGTTGTATCTTTCGGCGCTACAGCCTTTATTACAAAGATGTTAAATCCGAAGGGCGGGGATGTGGCACCCATCTCAATGTTCAGGATCAACAACAGGCAAAACCACACCGGGCTCATTCCAAAGGACTTTATAATGGGTATAAACAAAGGGACTACGACCATAATGATGGGGACATGGCCCGCAAACATACCTAGAACGACCAGGATAATCTGAAGAATAATGACAACCATGATAGGGTGGACCGGCAGGCCGGTTAAAAAATGAGTCAGCCCTGCCGTAGCCCCGGAGAAAGCAAGGATTTGGCCGAAGGCCACTGCACTGCTGATAATGATAAACATCATAATGGTGATCTTTAACGTCTCAATAAATGTTTTTTGGATCGCCGGCCAACTCAGTCTTCCATAGCAGACAGCTAAAATGAGACTGCCCAAAGCACCGGTTGCAGCCGCTTCCGATGGTGTGGCAATGCCAAAAAAGATGACCCCCGTGACTAGAAATATAACAAGACCCAACGGCAGTACATACTTCATAAAATGAAATGCCTTTTCGGAAAAAGGCACCCGCGTTACCTCATAGGGTGGAGCAACAGACGGGTCAAGCCAACACTTGATGATAATGTATCCAGCGTACAGCATGGCCATAATGATGCCTGGTATAACTCCGCCTATCAAGACATCGGCGACAGACGTCTCTGCCAGGGCTGCCACAAGGACAGAGACGGCTGAAGGTGGTATTAACAAGGCAAGCCCGCCACTGCCCAGAATAGGCCCCAGGGACATGGTCTTTTTATAGCCCCTTCTCTCCATCTCCGGTGTAAGTGCTGATCCGAGGATAGCCCCGCTTGCCATACTGCTTCCGCTCAAGGTTCCGATCAAGACCCCTGAGGCAACCGCCACTAATCCGAGTCTTCCGGGAACCCGCCCCATCCATTTATCCAGGGCATCAATAGTATTCAAGGCTATGCCCGAGTGGAAAAGCAGGCTTCCCATGAGAATAAAAAGCATCAGAGGAATAAAAGTAAAACTGGCCACAGACTCGTTAATGCTGTAAATAAGCTGTAGCAATCCGGCCTTGCCGCCCCAAAACAAGAGCGCCCCTATAATGTTCACCAAGAAAAATGCCATGCCAACATGCATCCCCAAGGCAAACAAAAAGAACATCGGGCCCAATATGACTATAAATGCCACCCACCATTCCATCGGAATTGACTACCTCATATCCTCTTCTTTATAATTGGCGTGATTCCCGTTATCGCTACTTCCTTCCTGAAGTGATCTCCAGTCCACAAGACATCCATACGCATTTCTCAAATACTGAATAAAGAGCAGGAAAAACCCTATGGGGATAACCATGTAAAAAGGCCCCTGGGGAAGGGCCAGAACAGTAGGATCATGGGAGCCTGTTTGAAACTGCTCAATGACGACCTGGGCTCCATACCATGTTAATACGAAGCATACCAAGGCAGACAGAACAGAAGTAATACCCTCCAGTACCATCTGCCAACGCTTTGGTAAAAAAAGCTCAAGTACGTCTATTTTGACATGGCCCCCTTTCTTTAGCAGCCAGGCGGCGCCCAGAAAAGTAATGATGGCGAGAATCTTCTCAACAATACTTAGCGCCCATATAGTCGGTCTATTCAAAAAATATCTAAGCAACACTTCATAACAGATCGAAAACCAGCAAAACGCTGCAAGTGCTGCCAAAAGCCAGACTAAACCACTGTTGATATAATCGAAAACTACACCCGACTTTGTTAATAACTTTCGCATAGTTTTTTCCTCACCGCCCGGCTGCTTGGGGAACTATTTTTTCTTTAACATGCCCCTTATCTTATCGTAGGCATTTGGGGCCGCTTTCTTCAGCTCAGCCCATTTTGCTTCGTGTATGATTTTGACATACCATTCTGCATCTTCAGGTGAGAATTTAATAAACTTGGTCCCCTGCTTTTCTAAAGCAACTCTATCCTCTGCAACCTTCATCTTAAAATACTCCGGCATCTCATTTTCGCTGTTAATGAATTCCTTCATGATTAAATCCTGCAGATGTTTTGGTAGATTGTTCCAGGATTTCAGATTCATAATGGTTGCACTGCTGCCACCCAAAAATATTGGATGATCGATGATATATTTGGTAACCTCGCCCAAATGCAACGCACCCGCTCCAAATCCTGCGATGCCTCCTCCATCGACTACACCACGCTGCATTGCGGAATACCTTTCGGGAATGGGATTATTCACGGGAACCATGCCTAATTCTTTTGCTCCGCTATTCCAGAACGTACCGATCACGCCTACTTTTATCCCTTTAAAATCTTTTTTAGGATCCTTAACAAGCTTGTTAACGCTCCAATAGAAGCCGTCTCCTCTGTTTCTGCCCAGGTAGACCAGACCTTTCTTCATATGTATTTTGTTGATATAGTCATAGAATCCATTGGCACGCTCTTCAGCAGGGGAAATCTCTGATACAGCGAAACCATAAGTCTCACGCACAATGCCTTGGTAAAATGCGGGGATTGTCCATGCTATATCAACTATGCCCTTCCGGACTGCCACGACCTGCTGGTATTCGGGCATGGTTTCCGCTCCGCCCATGAACTTGATGGTCAGCTCACCCTTGGATTGCTCCGTAATCCTGTTACACCAATCCACTGCGTTCTGAAAACGGCCACCGGGATGATGAGGTAAAAAGGCAACGCATTTAAGGACTATTGGTTTGCCAGCAGCAGTTACAGGAGTTGAGTACCCAGTCAGTAAACAGGCCCCAACCATGAATATCAACAAAAAAACTCTCAGGGTTTTCATAATCTGCCTCCTTTCGGCTTAATCGTTGTGTGTTTGTAATATAATCGATGGTTAGAAAAACGACTCTTGTTCAGTTTATTTCCACTGTTATCATTGAAATGTCCTTCCCCTTATCCGACTTCATACAAAGGTTTTGCGCCATTGATCTATTTCTCAATGGGCGCTAAATGTGCTTTGTAGAAGAAAATCTATATATCCTTCTCCTTTCATTTTAATTTCGCTTCTATTCCCAAAATAAGCTCTGCTACCAACTCGCTGCCCTCGCATAGGCACAAGATAAATAGAGAAGGCTTTTATAGAGAATGAAGAATCTTTTCCTGGCTGAGTGGCAGATCCTCAATTCTTACACCAACAGCATCGTATATGGCATTGGCAATAACCGCTGCAGTACCCGCGTTAGTGGCTTCACCGACCCCTTTAGCGCCAAAAGGACCGCTCGGTTCAGGACTCTCCACTATGATCGCATCGATTTTAGGTACATCACACGCTCTCAGCATCCTGTAGTCCCCGAAGTTAGGGTTCATGATCTTGCCGTCCTTAGTGATCAGTCCCTCTGTCAGTGCGTAACCCATTCCAGTGACCTCTCCGCCGATAATCTGCCCCTCCACATGGGCGGGATTTATAGCCTTTCCCACATCAAAGGCGCATACGAACTTGAGGATCCTGACTTCTCCGGTTGCCATATCGACTTCAACCTCAGCAAAGTTTGCTCCGTATATAGTCGGGACTGCAGGAGCCACTCCAGTGGAAGTGCCCATGACCTGTATACCTTTGGACAGGTCTTCGAACTGCAATGCTGTAAGCAAATCACTTACAAGAATATTGATGGACGGGTTATCCACATGAAAGATAAAACCGTCTCCTATCCTCAGATCATCCTTTCTTGCTTCCAGATGCTGGGCTGCAAGATCGAGGAGTTTGTCCTTTGCCTTTTCAGCCGCCCTCTTAACTGCGATGCCCCCGGCATATGTCTGTCTGCTTCCATGGGTCCCGGAATCAAACGGCGTCATATCCGTATCAGGTTCCGAGGAGATAGAGACCTGCTCATAGTCTAAGCCCAGTGTCTCTGCTGCAATCTGTGCCAGGACAGTCCTGTTACCCTGTCCCTCATCAGCAGCCGCAGTTACCAAGTTCACGGAACCGTCCGAATTGAACATGACTGTTGCTGCCGCCGGATCAGGAATTGCAAAACGTCCCCCGCTATGGTGGATAAGGCAGCACATGCCTGTGCCGGTCCTCTTTGTTCCATTAGCGACTTTTCTCTTTTCTCTCCCTATCCAGTCGAACTTCTCGGCAGCCTTCTCAATGCATTCCGTCATGCCGTCACTCTCGATTCTTTGTCCCGAAAGAGGATCCAACTCGTTCAGGCCTCGGTAATTCTTGAGCCTTAACTCAACAGCGTCTATTCCAAGTTTTTCAGCTATCTGATCCATCAAGGACTCTATGGCAAAATTGATCTGCGGATTGCCATACCCCCTGTAGGCTCCGCACAGTGCCTTATTGGTATATACCGAGTGACCCTCGAATGTTATGTTCGGGCATTTGTAAATAAGGACACCTTTTGTCAAGGCGTTTGTCATGACGCCGGCTGCATGTGCTCCATAGCCTCCGACGTCCATCACACATTTCATCTCCATGGCCTTGAGTATTCCGTCATCAGTCACTCCGAACCTAAGATCAATGATAAAAGGATGTCGTGCCTCTGTGGCAATAAAGTCCTCCTCCCGTGTAAATGAGATCTTGACAGGGCTTCCGCTCTTCATGGAAAGGGAGGTACACATTATCTCTAGACCGTGTATGAGATAGTCTCTTCCACCGAACGCACCACCCGTATAAGGTTTAATTATTCTGACTTTGCTGACCGGAAGATCAAATGCCTTTGCAAGATAGAGCTTGCTCACATGCGGTCTCTGTGTGGAAGAATACACGCTCAACCTTCCGTTCTGACTGTAATCGGCCACGCATGAACTCGTGGGCTCCATAGTAGCATGCTTCTGCTTTGATGTATAATATCTTTCCTCAAAGACATGATCTGTCTCCTCAAGACCTTGATCAAGCTCTCCTATCTCTTTCAGTACATGAAAGGCGATATTATTATCCTCGGTATGGATCACGGGTGCGCCATCCTTCATGGCCTCAACAGGGTCAAAAACGGCAGGCAATTCTTCATATTCCACATGGATCAGCGATAATGCGTCCTGGGCCGCCTCAAGGTCGTCGGCGGCAACTGCTGCAATGGGGTCCCCTATGAATCTGACGATATTGTCATGCAGATACAGGTGGTCGCGCCCCTCTTGCGTCATTAGATGCCCGATCGCGCCTGTGATCTTTGGGACATCATTTATTGTGGTAACGGCCCTTACCCTAGGGTGATTCTCCGCCCTTCTAGTGTCTATTTTTATTACCCTGGCATGGGGATAAGGGCTGCGCAGGATCTTTCCGTAGAGCATGCCTTCAACCTTCAAGTCTATGCCGTACTTAGCCTTCCCTGTTACCTTATCAACAGCATCGAAGCGTGTTACGCTCTTTCCTACAACTGATAACTTATCTGTCATTCTCCCCCCTAATCTTCTTTGCTGCCTCGAGAATCGCTCTTACAGGCTGCTCATAACCTGTACAACGGCATAGATTGTTCGCTATCTTCTCCCTGACGTTCTCGTCTGTAGGGTCACCATTCTCTTCAAGCAAGGCCTTTGCACTCATAACCAGGCCTGGAGTACAATATCCACACTGTATTGCAGAGTTCTCCACAAAAGACTCCTGTATAGGATGAAGTTCCGCTCCGTTCTGCAAACCCTCAATGGTGAGAATCTCCTTTTCGTCCGTCTGGGCGACAAGAGTAAGACATGACAGCACTGCCTTGCCATTCAAGTTCACCGTGCACGCTCCGCACTCGCCATCTCCACAGCCTAATTTCGTTCCTGTCAGTCCAAGCTTGTCCCTTAATGTCTCAAGAAGAGTCTCGTAGGGCTTTACTCCAAGCTCATATTCCTTTCCATTCACCTTTATGTTTATATATAGCATTGCTATTTTCCGCACCTCCTGGCACTTTCTTCAAGGGCCCTCTCAACCAGTACAGTGACCATTCTTTTTCTGTAACCAGCCGATGCCCTGATATCGTCAATGGGTTTTGCTTCCCCGGATGCTGCTTCGGCAGCCCTTTTTACAATATCAACATCCAGGATCTTTCCCTTCAGTATTTCTTCCGCCTTCTTTGAGTATATGGGAGTAGCCGCCACGGAACCCATGGCAACCTTTGCCTCCTTGACAGTATCTCCGGCAAAGGAAAGCCTTGCTGCAGCATTCACTATAGCTATATCTATGGAGGTCTGATGGTGCCTTAGCTTCTGAAACGATGCCCCGGTGTTCTCCGGAAAAGCTGGAATTTTCACCTCCACCATAAACTCATCATCACTAAGCACTGTCTTTTTGACACCCTCAAAGAAGTCGGCAATTGGGATCTCCCTGGTTCCTTCAAGTCCTGAGATTATCACTTTTGCATCGAGCACCATCAAGGCAGGTGGGAGATCTACCGCAGGTGACGCATTACAGATATTGCCTCCAATGGTGGCGGTATTTCTTATTGTTGGTGTTGCAAGCAGACGCGTTGCCTCGCGCAGTATCCTGTAAGGTTCCACTGAAAGCGCTTCGGATTCTTCTATCTTTACAAGGGTAGTACCAGCCCCTATGGTGATACCGGCCCTGCCGTTCCTTATGTAATCCAGATCAAGCTTCGAAAGACCTACCAGACAATCCACATCCAATGGCTTGTGCACAAGAAGTTCGGTTCCTCCGGCCACTACCCGAGCCCTCCCCTCAAAACTTGACAGAATCCATGAGGTCTCATGCAAATCCTTGGGGCGTCGAAATTCACTGGGTCGAAAAATGTTTCTCATTTAATAAGCTCCTTTTACGTATTCATCTAAAGACATTCGTTTTTAATTCATGACATCAGCTTTCAGCATTCAGAATTCAGTAATCATTAAAGACCATAATTGCAAAGTTTTGCTGATCGCCTATCGCATCATATTTTTTCAAGTGAAATTTTCGAAAATGTCAACTCACCCTTTTTCCGTGTCATTCCAAGGAATGCAAAAAAGTTTTCGTCGTCCTGTTCGGGATAATCATTACGAAAGAACTGGAAGGGATGCATCCTGGTCTCCTTCCGCTCTAAGGTAGCCTTTAGTACATACTCCGCATTATCCATGATGGATCCTATTTCAAGGCATCGTATAAGCTCATGGGGGTTTTCAGCCTTCAGAAAGACATTATTTCTTACATCCTTCACTCGCTCTAGACCTCTTAACAGTGTCTGCTCCGTACGTACATCACCGCGGTAAAAATCCATGATGTCCTGGATCGAACGTTCAGCCTCCTTCCAGGGTGCTCCGTTCCTGCTTTCGACAATCCTTGTACACCTCTCTATCAATGCTTCCTGCTTACCATTATCAACAGGCAGGAAAGATGCCTGTCTGGCGGCATGGTTTGAAGCCATCTCACCGGCAAACCAACCGGAACCGGCAGCGCCCTGGGAGGAGAACCAGGGGAACCCGCCAATTTCGTCACCTGCCACGTACAATCCGGATATGCCGGTTTCAAGATGATCATCCACCCATACCCCGGATGAGGCAAAGCCTGTCATCTGGGCATTGTTAAGCGTAAATTCGATCATGTCCTTTCTTAGATCAAACCCCTCTTCCTCCAGGTGTCGTAAAAAGAGCCAGCCTTTGCCTTCATGGGACCATGACCATTCCACATAGGCTATCTCTTCCTCTGAACCGCCGGTACAATCCAGAAAGAAAGGGCCTTCTCCCTTTTTCCATCTTTCCATGGCAGTTGGCCATCCCTTAAGGGCGTTAAGCCATTTATTACGTCTTTCAGTAAAATCGATTTTTTCTGCCCCATCACCCAGGTATTTGTCCCAGTTGGTAAACCATGTTTTTCGTACCAAAGTCTTTCCATCGGAACTGACAAGAGCACCGGCAGGCCATGTTGTGCTTCTGGGAGAACCCGTACTCTGGATATATGGACCAATGTTCAGGAATCTTCGCCCGAAAAACTCCATATTAATCAGGCGGCAGCCTGCGTGGACCGCCATGGTCTTACCGTCTCCCGTCATTCCGGGTGGCCGTCCCAGGTTAAAATCAGTTCCGGTCACGTTTCGGGTCAACCTCATAGATCTGCCGGTTGAAAGAATAACTGACTTTGCTTTGAAGAAATGGATGTCTCCGGTACGCGTGCCCACCCCCAACGCTCCTGCTACCTGTCCGTCCGTGATTAAGAGGTCGGTCATCATCACACGATTTATTACCCTGACGCCTCTTTTTGAGACCTCTCTTGAGAGTATGGGCTTAATATTCCGGCCATCAAAATTCAGACTGCTGGCAATGGTGTGAAACTGTGGCACTATCCTGAATTTTCCCGGCAAGGGGCTGTCATCATACCTGAATTTTATCCCGTAACTCTCCAGGTCCAGGACCCTGTTGTAGCTTTCAGCGGCAATACGATAAAAAATCTCCTTGTTCATAAAGCCATATGCCTGGCCCTGAAAATGGTCCTCCACAAGGTCTTCTAGACTCCACCCCATCTTACCGTGAACTTCGGGAATCCAGGCCCAGATATGGTCCACACCGGAGCCGTTTTGTCCGCTTCTCACGACATTGGCCTTTTCTGCAATGGTTACATCAGCACCCTCTTCTGCTGCTTTAATTGCCGCCATGCAACCGGATAATCCACCGCCAATGACGAGCACATCCGTTTCAACGGGGATGATGTTGAATTCAGAGTTCATAATAGATCCATTTTTTCCATTTAAGTAATCAACTGTTAACGATTTTATAGAATAAATAATAGCTTAAGGCACAAGGCAGATGGCGCAAGGAAAATCATTTCCGTAACCTTACGCCTTATGCCGTGCGCCCTAGGCCTTTTCCTCATCTCTTCGCCCTCACTGCAGCCAACCGCATGGGAGCCGGAATTCTCATGGTTATGGCCGAGCACGGACAGTCCATCACGCACGCACCGCATATAAAGCACTCATCAGGGTACTTGACCTTGATTCCTTCTTCCGTAATCTCATAGATATCTTCAGGGCATACATCTACACAGGTCCCGCACTCAAAACAATGGCCGCAGTGGAAACATCGATCCGACTCTTCTATGGCCTTTGCCTTACTGTACCCTTTGTTTATCTCGTCAAAATCGCTAAGAGACAAAGATACGGACAGGCTGTTAACCTCAACGCGGGGTCTGTTATCATAATACTCGACATTTGCAAGGTGCCTGAAGTCCACTACCCTCTGGGGAACAGATCCCTCACCTTTATAATTATATGTCTCTATCCTGATCTTTCCTTCAGCATCGATTGATATGCCATCGATCTTCTTGTTTTTGTCATCTCCTGTCAGGTAGTTGTGAATGGACATAGCGGCCATACGGCCTCCACCAATGGCCTCGACAATGGATTTGGGGCCTGTTGCAACATCCCCGGCAACAAATACTCCCTCTTTTTCAGATGCAAGTGTACGTCGGCCGGATACACATATTCCATCTACCCCTTCAGCAAATCCGGTCACTGGGCCCTGACCTATAGCAAAGATCACACTGTCTGCCTCAATCAATTGTTCAGAACCCTCAACCGTCTCAAGCCTGAGTGCTCCATTTTCATCAAATTCAAACGATTTGATATCAAGGCACTCAATCCCCTTAACCTTCCCGTTATTACTGACAATCCCGGTAAAGGTCTTTGAGTTATGGAGGATAATCCCTTCTGAAAGGCCGCGTTCAATCTCCTCGGGTGTTGCAAGCATATCGTCCATGGTTTCAAGGGCAGCCAGGTGTACCTCCTGGGCACCGGTCCGCAGTGCTGTGGTTGCACAGTCAAATGCCGTGCCTCCGCTTCCTATGACTACCACCCTGTCGCCAAGATCATAAACTTTACCTTGACTAACATCACTCAGGTATGTGAGTGCAGAAATAGCATTCTCATTCCCCGGTATGTTCAGAGATTTACTCTCCCATGCACCGGTTGCAATCAGGCATGCATCATAGTCATTCAGGATATCTTCAAGCTGAATATCTTTTCCAACTTCGGTCCCTGTCCTGACCTTCAAGCCCAGTTCGACGATCTCTCCTACCTCCTTTTTTACAACATCCATAGGAAGACGGTTCATTGGGATTATATTCAGAACTCCCCCGATCTCCTTTGATGCCTCAAAGATCGTAACGGAATGACCCAGCAGGGATGAATAATACGCGCAGCTCAGCCCCGCAGGACCTGATCCGATGATTGCCACCGACCTATTGGTATCAGGCAGCCTTTTCGCCTTTTTTACCTTATTCCTGTCAGCATGGTCAGAAACCGCTCTCTCCAGAAACCTGATGGATATCCTATCGTCATACTGGCCACGATTACAGGCCGTCTCGCATGGATAAAAACAAACGCGGCCTGTAATACCCGGTAAAGGGTTTGTTGCCTTTAAATTCACCAGTGCTTCTTCAAAACGGTTGTCCCTGATTAGAGATACGGTCCTCTGAATGTTGTTGCCGGCAGGACAATTGGCTTCACATGGGGATGTCCTTGTCTGATACCAGGGGAATTCGTCCTTGAACAGTATTGCCTCATAATGCTCTCTGCTGATTACCGGGGGCATTGCTTAACCTTTTCTTTTAAATATAATTTACTGTGATATGACCCTTGTCTTCCTGGCCTCAATCTCCTCTTTGGAGATAAACTGCACCTTGCCTTCTTCCATCAATCTGGCGACATAGGAGCCCTTTCTGGGTTTTACAGAGTACTTGGTAAAAGAGATGTTTTCCGGCTCCTGAAAGTCGGTCTCCTTCAAGGCCTTTCTGCCTAATTTCAGGGTTAATGCCGTAGTCACCATATTCCTGCCAAGATTTTTCAGAGTCCTCTCATTCCTTGAACCCATTGACGGCGGAACAGTCCGGCACCCTTCCTTTCTCCAGGCCCTTTCACCGTATACGGCAGTACCGTCCACGCAGGACAGGGCACCACCCGTGTGACCAGCCTGGGGTTCAGAATCCATAACAGTGGGCCATGCATTTACAGGATACATACCAAGGCCCACAGCGTCCGCGTAAATCATACGCATAGCAGTCTCCTGCCCACCATAGACCCGACCACCCTGGCTGATACACCCAAATGCCTTGAATCTCAAACCCCCGGCGTGCTTAGTAAAAGACATGGGACCATAGTGGTGCATCTTTTCCATAAAACACCTGAAAAGACTCGGGACTCCTGCAGCATAGATGGGAAATCCGACTATCAACCCGTCATATTCAGCAACCATCGGTGCCAGGACCTCAGTATCATCGTTGAACTTGTAGCACTTATACGGGTCATCAGCAGGCGCCTGCCACCCAAAGCATCTCATACAACCAATGCAGGGTACGAGCTTGTAATCAGCCAAGGAGATAAATTTAGTTTCCACATTACCCATCTCCTCAGCGGCCTTAAGACAATACTGCATCATGGTTGCTGTGTTTCCTTTACGTCTCGGACTTCCCGAAACTGCCAATATTTTTACCTTTTCGTTTGCCATTATCATTCCTCCTAAATAATGTTTATTTCTGAATTATATACGGATAAAAGTTTCGCGCCCTTAGCAAACCACAATGAATCATCATTTTATGGATCGTGGGATTATATTATGGGGAACGCAAAGCCTTTCCTCATTCCATGAACCGCAGTAAGACCCGAAAATTTATTTGTTATTCTAAACCGCTGCATCGGTCTTCAAAATACAAAACATGCGAAATACATTTCTAAATGGTACTGAAAATCTATGGTTTTAAACTTGATAAATGAGATAAATTTGGTAAAAACTGATAGGATTTAATAACGATATTGGGTCTGTCCCCTCTAGTTATTAAGCTGATTGGTTGCCTTTGTTCCCTTTGAGCAATGTATTTGCTCTCCCCTTGGCTTGTTTTGTAATAATATATGAGCAATTAGCATGCCAAACAATTCCCACCGCAATTTCAGCCAGTTACAATTTAAAGGCATTTCAAAATCGCAACTATTGACAATTCAATCGCAACTATTGACAATCGCAGTATCATTTTTTTGTAAATATTTGGATAATCTTCAGTTAATATATTGTATAAGATAAGCGACTTAGAGGCCATGAAATGGATCGATAATTTGTATGCCTAGTTAAAACAAGTCAGGGTGAAAAAAACGGCGTTTTCACCCTGATGAATTTTTAGATATCCATCCAGTACGTGAAAATATCAACCACCCGAGAAACTTGTGATGAGACTATGGAACTACGGGTATCCCTCCTGGGTTGGAATATGGTATTATTTTTTGCCTAAAAAATAACCCCAACCCAGAAAGGAGAAACCCAGATGAACTATATAGGA
>JAFDAM010000101.1 GCA_019313825.1 Deltaproteobacteria bacterium | reverse complement strand
GAAAGAATATAAGAAGAGCTCTAAGTAGCAACTTAAATATACACGTAGTTAAAGATATTCAACAGCTAAACATATTTTATCGGCTTTATGTGATGACAAGGAAAGGCCACGGTTTACCACCGCTTCCATTTAAGTTTTTTAAGTCAATTTGGGATAATTTTTCAGCCTCTAATAGGGTAACTTTTATGATTACGGAATATAAAAAACAGGCGGTAGCGAGCATAATGTTTTTTAAGTTTAAAAATCGAGTATCAGCTGAATATTTGGGTTGGGATAGATCTTTCAATAGCATTAGGCCCGGTACTTATATATATTGGGAGGCAATTAAATTGGCCCATTCAGAAGGCTATAAAATTTTTGACTTTGGAAGAACTTCGACAAACAATATAGATTTAATGGAGTTTAAACGCCGTTGGGGCACTAAAATAGTCGAATTACCACAATATTATTATCCGGCAAACATGCGTAAAAAGGATAATGACAGGGAAGAGTCGATAAGATATAAAGTTATTAATATTATAAGTAAAAAAGCTCCTGATGGGATCTTTAAATTATTGGGAGCTTTTTGCTATCGTCATTTAGGATAGAGTAAAGAAAAGCGAAAGGTATATCAGATGAGAGTATTTATGCTTGCATATACGTTTTATGAGATTGATAATCGAGTTAGGCGCTATGCTGAGACGCTTGTAAAGCGAGGAGATTATGTAGGCGTAATCGCTTTAAGGAGAGAAAATTATGATCGCAAGGAAACCATTAATGGCGTTAACGTTTATCGAATTCAAAAAAGAACACTTAATGAAAAAGGAAAATTTTCGTATCTATATAGAATTATAAAGTTTCTATTGAAATCAGGGTTCTTTTTAGCAAAAAAATCTTTTATAGAGAAAATAGATCTTGTACATGTACATTCAGTACCTGATTTTGAAGTTATTGCCGCGTTAATACCAAAGTTGAAAGGCGCAAAAATTGTTCTAGATATTCATGATATCGTACCTGAATTTTATGCCAGTAAATTTAACACCAATAACAATTCGCTAATCTTTAAAATGTTAATCCTGGTAGAAAAATTCTCAATTGCTTTTTCAGATCACGTAATAATTTCAAATCATATCTGGCATAAAACTCTAACTTCAAGATCAGTAAAAAAAAACAAGTGTACTACGATTATGAACTATCCTGACAATTCCATTTTTTATAGACGAAGTTTAAAAAGAAGAAACGACAAATTTATTATTATCTATCCCGGAACGTTGAGTTGGCATCAAGGAGTTGATATTGCTGTTAAGGCTCTTGCAATTATTAAAAATAAGGTGCCGGAAGTCGAATTTCATATTTATGGAGAAGGACCAGATAGAAACGATATAGATGCTTTTGTAAAAAAGAATAGGTTAGCAGACAGAGTTTTTCTTAATCCCCCTCTACCAATAGATCAAATTGCGGAATTGATGGCAAATTGTGACCTTGGTATTGTGCCCAAACGGAACGATTCCTTTGGGGGAGAAGCGTTTAGTACTAAGACATTAGAATTCATGTCCCTGGGAGTTCCAATTATTGTTTCAAGAACGAAAATAGATAACTATTATTTTGATGAATCGATTGTTAAGTTTTTCGAACCAGAAAATGAGCAAGATTTAGCTGAATCCATGCTGCTACTAATAAAAAATAGTGAATTCAGAGAAACCATTACAAGCAATGCGTTGAAATTTCTTAATAAAAACAACTGGGATATCAAACAGCATATTTATTTAGATTTAATAGACTCGCTTGTAGAATCTAAAAAAGCATAAGCATAGACTGTTCCAAACAATATTGCTCTGCAATTCCACAAATACAATGAAATTTAAAAATCCAACAAACTCAAAGCTCTATTTAGGTCCGCAAGGAAATATCTGCATTCCCCAAAAACCTCATGATTACAATTTTCATCACATATTACCATTCGGAAACTCACGTATTCTTCTAACACATTCAGGAAGGACTGCCATTTTTCATGCTTTGCACCTACTAAACATCCGACCCGGCGATCAGATACTTTTTCCATCATATAACTGCGGTGCAGACATCGACCCTCTATTTTTCAGTGGCGTTGAAGTTGTTATATATCGAGTGACAAAATCCGCTGAAATAGATCTGGCTGATATTAAGCGTCGTGTCTCTAAAAAAACTCGTGCGATTTACATAACCCATTATTTTGGATTTCCTCAAGGCCTTGAAGGCATAAAAGAAATTTGCAGTCAATATAAACTCTGGCTCATTGAGGATTGTGCTTTGGCGTTATTTAGTAAGCAAGGTAATGATCCGGTTGGCTCAAATGGTGATGTTTCCATATTTAGTTTTGTTAAAACACTTCCAATCCCCGATGGTGGCGCTTTAGTTATAAATAATCCTATAATACCAGATCCTCCAACGTTGTATTCTCCGAATTTAGGCCAAGTTTACCTTACTTTTCTTCTGTTGATGTTGTTTTATTTCCTATCTAAGTTAGAAGGAACATATTTTGTTCACCCTATTGTGAGTTTCCTTGCACGATTTAGAATAGCTCTTTCCAAAAGACGATATTTGTCTTTTAATCGTCTTGAAATTCCAAAATATGATTACTATGATGACTGTCTTACGGACTTGAGCATATCTAAAATTTCTAAACAGATGTTAATTGAAATAAATCCAAGCAAGGTTGTGCAACGCCGGCGAAAAAATTTTAAGTTTTTGTTAGAAAAACTAGCTAAACAAGAATCAATAAAGCTACTACAATCTACGCTGCCCTCTGGTGTATGCCCTGTGAACTTTCCAATAATAATTAAAAAGAGAGATAAACTCAGACGAAAGTTATTGAACTTTGGTATTCCAACAATCCGCTGGTGGTCGAAATATCATCGTAGTCTCCAATGGAATAAATATCCTGAAGCATGCTATCTTAAAGACAACATTCTGGTGTTGCCTATACACCAAGGATTAAATGAACAACACATGGAGTTTATCGCGAATTCGTTAAATATTTCTTTATCACAACTGTGATGATAAAGACACATTCATCTCGACCTTGTAGACTTACTTGTTGGAAAAGATAAAAGCTAAAGCTTAGTCCAAAGCCAAAAGTTAATTGCTCATAGCCACAATTCTTTCCGCTAAGGCGGATTGCATTTTTTGCCTTTCATCCGGAAAGGCGGAAAAGCAAGGAAATATAATCCAATTCACCCAGTTAAATAGCTTGAGATCAATATGTATTATACATATGTTTTGCAGAGTGCAGAAGATGATGGATTCTATGTTGGGTTTACCAAGGATCTCAAGCTAAGACCTGCCCTGTTAAATAATGCTTCGCATTAAAATCTTATTTCATGGAATGAGATTTTATTTAACGGGGTAAAAGCAGCATGCTAAGGGGGTAGTTGATTCAACTAAAAGCAGGAGACCGTTACAATTAATCTATTATGAAGCCTGTTTAACTCAAAAAGATGCAACGAATCGGGAAAAGTATCTTAAAACTTATAATGGTAGAAGGTTTCTTCATAAAAGGCTCAAATCTTATTTAACCGGGTAAATCCTGCCTGCCCTGTTAAATATTTCGAAGAAATGAAGCGCAGCGAATTTAACTGGGGCCTGCCCTGTTCAATGCGAAGCCTATTTAACCGGGGTCAAACAAATAATATTTAAATGAATTCCTTCCGATTAGACCGTTTTCTGACATTATGCTTTTTCCATCCTTTACTCAAGATTTTACCTAAGAGTAAAGAACCACGCATACCTATTCTCATGTATCACAGTATTTCTAATGATAGGATTCAAAAGGTTCATCCATATTATAAGACCTCTACTTCTCCCGGAGTTTTTGCTCAACAAATGAAATTTCTTTATGAAAATGGATATCAGACAGTAAACCTAAAAGAAGCAATTTGCTATTTATCAGGTGTGAAAAAATTAAAAGAAAAAACAGTAGTTATAACCTTTGATGATGGCTTTCGCGATTTATACACGGAAGCCTTTCCTGTGCTTAACAGTTATGGTTTTTCTGCTACTGTGTTTTTGCCTACTGCATTTATTAAAAACAAACGATTGAAGTTCAAAGAAAAAGAGTGCTTATCATGGGATGAAATACGCAAATTGCAAGGCAAGGGGATTATATTCGGTTCTCATACAATAAATCATCCGGTGTTATATAAGATGACTATGAATGATATTGAGTATGAGCTTAA
>JAFDAM010000100.1 GCA_019313825.1 Deltaproteobacteria bacterium | reverse complement strand
CTGCAAGTTGAGCCCGCGAAATCCCGCTATGAGCGGGACAGATGATGCCTTGATGGTGGATCAGGGAATGCTTCTCCGTTATTCAGCCTCGTTCAGACCGGATAATATCCGAGGAAGCCCCCGTCCGCCTCCTCCGGCTTCCTCCGGCTTCATGCGCATGCACTGCACATAATGCAGTTCGACCATGAAAATAGACCCCCGCAGGCCATTAACTTCCATATGACAGCATTGCAAAATCCTAACCGGACATTACTGGTATTTCTTTAAAAAAAAGAAAGGTCGTCAATTTATTGACGGTTATCAGTTATTTGGTATCAAATCTGCATCTTCTCATAGATAGCAGGAAGAGGGACAGGAAGAAAGGTCCTGGCAAAATATGCGGACAATGATTCAACTTATTGATGGCATGAGTTTTGCAATTTTTTAATATATTTAGGCATTATCAAATCTTTTATGTAATCGGGACATCAAGCGATTGATTGGCCAAGGGCATAATAGGACAACTAACTTCCAGTATGGGACATATCATCTGTATAGGCAGTCAGAAAGGTGGAGTGGGGAAAACCACGACCGCTGTTAATCTTTCTGCGGCCTTTGCAATAGCTGAAAAAAAGACCTTATTGATAGACTCTGACCCACAGGGTCATGCTACCATCGGCATTGGGATCGACAATATGAAAGTCAGAAAGACACTTTATCATGGTTTGATAGGGGGAGCCATACTAGACGAACTTATTATAGACAGTGACATTGACTCGCTTAAGATAATTCCCGCTCGAATGGAGCTTATACGTGCGGATTCGGAACTGATCTCAAGACCCGGAAAGGAGAGGGTATTGAGAAACCTGCTAAACGACCTCAGGGACAGATATGATTACATTATAATAGACTGCCCTCCTTCACTAAGCCTCCTTACTGTTAATGCCATAACCGCTGCTGATTCATTGCTGATTCCTCTTCAGTGCGAATTTTACGCAGTAGAAGGTCTTGGCCGGTTACTGAAATTTTTTCAGATCTTTAAAAAAGGATTTAATCCGGGAATAGAAATTGAAGGAATATTATTGACCATGTTTACCCCTAATGAAGAGGTTTCCAGACAGATTGCCAAAGACGCGCGTAACAATTTCAAAGATCTTTTATTTAAAACCGTTATTCCCAGAAACCAGCATCTGCGAGAGTCAGCATGTCATGGAAAGCCACTCCTGTTGCGCGATATTAAGTCAGTTGGGGCCCGGTGTTATCTTGAACTGGCAAAGGAGATCATGGGCGAGGAATAAGTGACAGGGGAAGAGATATTATCCAGAGAAAATTAACGAACAATCAAAATCTTATGGAACCGCTGATTAGCATATGTTTAGCCATAGATTTATTCCCAGATAATATGACTAATTAGTGAAAGGAGTAAAAAAATGAAAATCACTAACTCCGAAGTTATCAAAGGCGGGGAACAGGAATTAATTGATGCAATAACGGCTGATCTTGATTGGGGTGCTATTGAAGATATATTCATGAAAGATCATAATCTGGGGATTGAGGAGGATATTGAATATAAAAGGGGAGATATTGTTGCTCACAATAATCAGATAGCATACAAATTAGAATTTGAAGTCAAGGTCAATCTTTCCATCCTTTTAAACAGACAAGGGGATTATATCTCCGTTGCGATTATAGGAGAACAGGACAACACAGAACTGAAGGACGAAGACGAACCTTCGGAAGAACCGGTTACAGAGGAGAATGAATCGAAACAAGAAACAGATGATAGTGAAGGGCCGATAGATACTGACGAAGATCTGCAAACCGATACTGAACCTGAACCAGAGTCAATTGATAAGGATAATACTGAAATAGAGGATGAGTATAAGGAGGCATTAGCGGAACTAGATTCAAGTGATATTCCTGAAGATCCCGACACAAGCAAACCAATGTCTCCTGATGAGGGCTCTGGGGATAAAATCGCCCAAATGGCATCCCGAGCAGGTGAGATACTGAGTAAAATTGGTGATAAAAGCGAGAGCATGGCTGATATGACATGAGCTTCAAATAAGTCACCCCACAGATGCTTGTGAGGAACCCAAAATATAAAGGAACTATTTAGGCAATAGATCCACGAAAAAAACGGTGGCAGCTAATGGGAAATGATACTGCAAAAGAAAAAGATCGTATCGACACACATGAAACAATGAACCTGTTCAATGAGATTCTGGGTAACCACATAGAGAGGCTTCTCGGGACAAGGCATGGCATTGAAGCGTTACCCATGAATATACACACGGTTTCATGTCTTGCTCTAATCGCGGCACGCGAGACAGAGATAGAATCTTTTCCATACCTGCCTCCCGATCGTTATACCAATGAAAAAATCTTTGATGAACTATCTGAGATCAGCATCGAGCCTGGAGAAGATCTGGATGCGGAGATCCAGGATATGATTGAAAAAGGCTATATTGAAGTTGCCGATGATGGCAGGTTTTTTGCCAAGCAACCCATGCTCAGCATGGCGCAATTAATCGATCGCATCTTCCCGCAAATGCCCGGACTAAATCTTATCGCCTATCTCGGCCAGATGTTGGATGAAGTGCAGATGAATCGAAAAGATGCCCAGACTGCTGTCGACCAATTTAACCAGATGTTGGAGATACAAGGAGTTCCCCTGGAAAAAGAGGGCGAACCCGCTGTTGAGAAGGCAGAGCCTCCCCAAAAAGCAGGGTTGCAAACAAGAGGGATTAAACCTTCAGGCATATACAGCCAATTACAGACTAGAACACCGGCTTTTCCTTCATCCAGTCCGAAGACCCTTACGTCCCAGTTAGATACGCGTAAGATTCGGATCACGCAACCTACAACTGAAGAGATCCCAGTTGAAGAAGAGCATCCTCCAGATCATGTCCCAGTCACCTCAGAGGAGATTAAGGATCATATTTCAGAGGCACCCGTAGAGGCAGAACCGACTGAGGAGGCGCTACATGAAGAGACTGAAGTATCTTCGGAAGAAGCAAAGCAACACGCAGATATTTCGGCAGAGGCGGAATCTGTCCATACAGAAGAAGAACCGGACAGAGGTCCATGGGAGGAACCGGAGGAGTTATCCGAAGATGAGATAGTAAAAAGAGTTGCAGCCTTTGAAGAAAAACTGGGGATGACATGCCCCATGTGCAGGACCGGCGCTATCAAGGCAGAGGCGACCGCAAAAGGAAAAACCTACTATCATTGCAGTAATAAAAGCTGTGCCTTTATTAGCTGGGGAAAGCCTTATTTTACGACATGCCCTGAATGTAAGAACCCGTTTCTAGTGGAATCCGGCAGAGGCGGGACATCTATTTTAAAATGCCCTAGGGCAGCATGTCTCTATTGGCAGAGCTTTCCTCCTTGGGAAATGACCGGCAAACCCGAGAAACAACCCGTGGAACCCGCAACATCAGATATCGTTAGACAAAAACCGCGCAGAAAGGTAAGAAGGAGACGGGTTGTTCGCAGGAAGAAAAAAAGATAGAGACACCTATTGAGTCACACACGGTGACTTGTCAGACCCCTCATGTCCCCCCGTATCCAATGGTGACCTTCCCTCCTTCAACGATTACTGGGACCTTCCTCGCACCGCCGGTGTGCTTTATCATCTCTTTAAGTCCGTTGCTGTCCGCTTTCACGTCTACGTACTCTGCATCCTCACCATACGCCGACCTGGCGTCACTTGTATAGGGTCAGCCTGCCTTTCCGTAGATAATAACCTTATCATTCATGATCTGACCTCCCGAATATGGATTGATTATTTTACTGGCTCCTCATAAGAATATGTGGGTTTAGATTTATCAAGGAGTTATGTCTTCTGATAGGAACGGCAAAGAGTATACTTCAAATTTGTTAGATTATCAACATACTCTCAACATCCACAATCCACCATCTAATTTCCACATCATCAATGCGGACAAAGGATTTTGGCCTGTCCCTGGGTACCAGCAAGCTATTAGATGCAAGTCGAAGATCCCGGACTATGAGCGGGGGCGCCTATCGAAGATCCCGCTGACTTGTGCGGGGGGAGCGACGACTGAGGCGTCAGCTCCTTTCAGTCGCGCATAGCGCATGGCGCACAGCGCAGAGCGGCTAGCTCATAGCCCTTCGATGTGACTTGTCCGCGAGCTCAAGTCGTGCCGCTCAGGGCCGTGAGTATGTCGAACGGCTGATAGCTCATAGCATGTTACATCAGGAATATAGGATCAAGGATTAG
>JAFDAM010000039.1 GCA_019313825.1 Deltaproteobacteria bacterium | reverse complement strand
CGGCAAGGTGGTCTGGTCGGATATGTATGGCCTTGATACAGATAAAAATGTTCACGGTGTGGGGATCTGTTTATTAGAAATTGAAGATAAAGACCGTTATTATCTAAATAATATTATTTCAGATGACAGCACACTATGAAATCACAGGAGGATAAACGAATGAGCGATGATATAACCAATGTTGAAACTATGGACCCCGCAAAGCAAAACTCCGATGTGGCTGAATCCCTGGATGGTGAACGGACGGTCATACTTGGGGAGGAGAAAGCCATGTGCCTATGGAATGACGCTCAGTTTTCTGAAGGAAGTATGGTCTGTGATAACGGTGTAAAATATAAATGTCATATGGGCCTTTGGCTCAAGCAGGAAGGCGGTTGTTAGTAAGGCCAATATTCATAGAAAAGGACTCAGACCCCAAGCCAAGACAGGTAAAGTCATGATGTAAGTCTTGGTCGTTTCTCTCCAATGGTCAGACAAGTGTGATCGATTTCGAATCAAAACCCTTCTCAGACAGCCATTCCTGAATGACCTCAAACAGCAACCTGTAATATTTCATGCCCCCCCAAGACCACGCCTGCCAGAGTAGTAGTTGATCTCAAGGAACAGGGGTTGAGGATCGGTGTGGGTCATGGGGAAGATAATATCAAAAGAGAAGGCTCTGTCCCACCTTCCCGGGATATTTAAATCGCGCATCATAATTGTGGAATAACAGGGCAGAGGAATTCTTGCAGGCCTTCAATATTGACTTTGACTGTCTCAGTAATTATAATCCAACGTTACAACAGTTACAGAAAGTTGAAAAGCCTAAATTGAGGAGATTATAAATATATGCCTATCTATGAATTCAGGTGTGTTGAATGTGATAATGTATTTGAGAAACTCTTGGTGAATTCCAGTGAAGAGCTGGAGATAGCCTGTCCGGAATGTAAATCAGAGTCCTTTGAGAGGGTAGTCAGCCGAAGCAACTTTGCCATGGGCGCCGGTCCTGGTGGGAATCAGCCCAAGATCACGACAAAATCCTGCGGCCCTTCCAATCAGTGCATGACCCTTGATCTGCCCGGTCATACAAAATGATGAAGTCCCCCCTTCAATCAACTCGCCATATGCATCAAAGACCCTGTCAGATTGCCTGGATAAAATGTATCCGGCACTCCTTTTAATAAGACAATGAGCAGGAAGAAAGGTCAGATATGATAAGGATAGTGTCGGGATAGATCTGGATCTGTAATTATATTTATCAATATTCCCGCAGAAAGTGAATGAAAAGAGATGGAAGGAAGATTTTTAGGAAGAGATATTATAGACAAGCCGACGTGCCCCTTTTGTAGCGCATTGATCGAGCAGCCGAAGGAACTGGCTACCCGTATGCCTCATGAGATGCCTGTGGGAAGATGCGACTGCGGCGCGGTCTATGCCTTTGATGTGACAGGGCATAATCTGGGTTCAGCCATGATTGACGCGCTGGTCTTCGGTTGCAACGGTGACTGGGACCTGGCCTGGGGGCTTCTCCCTGAGGAGGACTACCTTGAAAAAATGGTTGAAAACTATGACATTGAGAGCGACCTCATCGTGTATGGCGGGGTTTATGAGGGGCGACGCATAGCAGGCGTCCTTTATTTCATAAGGCTGCACGAAGATGTCCGTGAGGTGACAGAGGAAGGTACGCAAAGGCAATTGCACCGGGCCACACCTGTTCAAATGGGGACGTCATTCAAACCAAGAAAAAGAAAAAGCTTCTCAAAGAAAGATGTGGAAAAGCTGGTCAAGGATTACCGTATAGAACCGTTGCTTCAGATGGCGGAACAGGACAAGAGGATCATCAGGGACCTGCGGCGCCTCCTCTATTCCGTGGACAGACTGGTCAGGTGCAGGGCATCGGATATACTTGGAAAGGCATCGGCCGTAATCTCTCAAAAAGATCCCGGAACCATCTCGAAATTTCTACAAGGTCTGCTTACATCCCTCTCCGATTCTGCCGCATCAAGCTGGGGATCTCTGGATGCAATAGGAGACATTATAGCCAACTCTCCCAAACAATTTGCCGGATACCTCCCCCAGATCTATCGATTCACCAATGACAGGGAGTTACTCCCCGAAGTCCTCCGAACACTAGGTAAGATCGCAGGCGTGGAACCGGATCTCATCCGGAATAAAAGTTACCTTTTTATCCCCCTCCTGCAGGATGTTGAGCCTGAGATCCGGGGTTATTCAATCATACTTCTCGGAAATCTGAATGCCCATGAGGCAAAAGATGATCTGAAAAAACTTGTTAAGGACTCCTCTAAGATAGAGATCTACAGGGATGGAGATCTGGAGGAACGGACAATAGGCCGGCTGGCAACAGAGGCCCTTGAGAGGATTAAGGAGCATAAGGATTCGAGGGGTCAAGGTGACAAGGATTCAAGTGAAATGATTAAGAAATAAATAGATCTAAAATCTTCGTAAAAATCGAGAGAATATTATTTGGAAACTTTTATAAATTCTCAAGAAGATTCACAAAAGAAGAATTGTGTTGAAAGGATACTTAAGGCATTGATATAATGATTAGAAATCAAACACTTGTCGAAGATCCCGTGCACTTTTACGGGGGACCCTTGAATCCTGGAACCCCTGTCCGCCTGTCTTTGTGGTGGACTTGATCACTTTCTCCCAACTAGTTGGGAGAAGAACCTGAATTGTTAATAAGGACTTTCGCCTGTAAGCTTTTGTATGGGTGTTCTCAAGGCCTTTGAGACGGAGATCAGGAGCGATGCCCTCTCAATATCTTTTTCACCTGCCTGCTCCAGCAGTTCCTTGGAAAGCGCGAAAAGGTCTCTGTAGACACTGTCGAGATCAAATACAGGGTATTGCTCACCCTTCTTGAATCCCGCCATTCCGCAGACGCGCGCCTTCCCATGAATCGCTGTAGGTATACCATAGATACGGCATGTGATGGGACGAGAAGAATACAGGATGCACTCATCATTATCGTCCAGGAGCGGGCATCTGATCCTCTCCCTTGCCAGTGCAAGAGCGGTCATCTGGGGATCGTTTTCATGTTTACTCAATCTGATCGCCATTCTCTTGAGATCCCGATCCGCCTGGTCACAACGCGTAAGGGCCATGTCTTTTTCCTTGATATCCAGTTGGCTGAAATGATGCTGGATGTAAGACGCCTCGATAAGAAACAGGCCGAATACGGCATGACAGCAGTCAGAGCAATGGGGTTTGCATGCGATATATGCGCCATACTCTTTCTCTATCTTCTGGAAGGCTTTATCCGCCTTATCCGCAAGAAATTCATAACTTTGAAAGAATTGGAATAGCTTCATTATCTGTTTTAACGGTATGGCTCCAGTTTTTTCAGGAATTCCGGGTGGGGTTGAAAACCCAGTGAGACGGCCCTGTCTAAATGCTCGACCGCCTTTTCATGGTTCTCGTCGTTTAGATAGGCAACGGCGAGATTATTGTGCCCCAGCGAAAATTCCGGCGCCATCTTCACCAATGCCTTACCTATCTCAACGGCCTTTTTAATCTCGTCTTTCTGGATATAGGCGTTTACCAGGTTTGCACGGGCCTGGGCAATGTCAGGATTAAGTTCGATTGCCTTTTCAAGGGCCTCTATGGCCTCATCGGTTTTCATCATCTGGAGGTAGGCGAAACCAATATTGGCATATCCTCGGGCATATCGCGGCTCAATCTCCACTGCCCTTTGATTGGCCTCAACAACTTGATCGATGTCATCCCTTTTAAAATAGATATAACCCAGGTTTACCCAGGCCTCAAACATGCGTCCGCTGTTGGCAATGGCCTCCCTGAAGGCATCAATGGCTTCATCAAACTTCTCCTGCTGCATCAATGTAACACCAAGATTGTAGCTTGAGTTGGCGCATTCAGGGTTTTCCGCAAGTATCTGCTTCTGTTGAGCGATGAACTCTTCAGAATCCTGTGGAGTTTTCATGTCTTACCTCTATATCAGGATTTGACAGGATTAACAGGACCAGATGTATCTCAAACTATTCCGATCATCCTGTCGATCCTGTCAAAAAAAAAGTAGAGGCCGCAATCCATCCTGGACGGCGACCTCCGCTAAACAATATCAAGCCTTGCTCAAACGAACAGTTTAGGCCCTAGTAGTCCTCTGTCTGCCCGCGACCTTTCAAGCCATACATAGTCGTGCTGCCGGTAGAAAAGTAGACCAATTTTTCCTCATTCACCAGGGCAGTTGCCGCCTTTTTGATATCCCGTTTATTCGCATCAGGATATACCTTTTGAGCCGCATTCTGGATATCCTTGAAATAGAATTTGGTCTTTTTGCTCGATTCAGCGAAATCCAGAATAGCCTGTTTAAGATCATCCATAATTCAGCTCCTTTGATAAAAGCTATAGTGATTGATTAATCAATTCCGCCTACGGCCTTTGAGACATTCCACGCAGCCTCAGTGAACTTGAACTGAGTAGATGTCCTGTAAGTGTCATATTGCAGGCGATAGTCATCGATGAGGTGCTCGGTAAACGGGATGTCACATTTTTCAAAGAACTTCTCCCAACCGATCCTTTCGGCCCAGTCTCCTATCCGCTCGTACTTGTTGGCATCCGCGGCATAGGCCTCGATGATCTTTTTGACCGCATCGCATGTCTCCGGAAAACGCGGGAAATTGTTGGGCAGGGCCGCGATGACGACTTTGGAAAACTTGGGAGGGCTGATCCTGTTCGATACCTTTCCACCGGCCATAACGGTTACACAATCACCTTCCAGATCGGACAAGGGGAGGGCCATGCACATGGTGTAGCAATTACCGCAGAACATGCAACGTTCATCTTTAATTTTGACGCTCTTCTTGCCGTCCTCAGTCTTGGTGGGCGAGATGGCTGCGGTAGGACATGCGGCAATGACCAGCGGGATCTCGCATACGCTATCCAGAACTTCGTTATCAACAATAGGCGGTTTCCTGTGATATCCCAGAAGGGCGATATCAGAACAGTGGACCGCGCCGCACATATTCAGGCAGCAGGCCATGGAGACTCGCACCTGGGCGGGAAGGGTCATGCCCTGGAAGTAGTCAAACAGATCGTCCATTATAGCTTTGACCATAGATGAGGCATCCGTTGCCGGTGTATGGCAGTGGATGTAGCCCTGGGTATGAATAATATTTGTAACGCCGGCGCCGGTTCCGCCGATGGGAAATTTATAGCTTCCGGATACGTGTTTTCGACTCATGAGGTCCTTTTTCAGGGCCTCCATCTTGTCCTGGCTGTCCACCATGAACTCGATGTTATTACGGGTGGTGAACCTTACGAAGCCGTCACAGTGTTTGTCAGCGATGTCGCAGATCTCCCTGACATGCTCGACGGTCATGAAACGACAGCCACCGCACCTCAACGTAAACACCTTGTCGCCCGTTTCCGATACATGGACCAGAATTCCCGGCTCCAGAATCTCATGATATTGCCATTTCCCGTAATTATTCTGGATGACAGGAGGGAAGTACTGCCAAAAATGCCTCGGACCGAGGTCCGTGATCCTGTTTTCCATGGGTTTGTCAGCGTTAAACAGTCCTAATCTTTCTGTTGATAATGCCATATTACTTACCTCCTATCTCTTATGTCTGGAGCGATAGTCATTAATGTCACGATCCCAGTCGCCTGGCACGTCTTCCTTTTTCCAGAAGATGTAGGGATTGGAGCGGGGCTCCCTAACCATCTGCGGCATCGGCGGTATATTAAGCACCTCGAGAAGTTTCTTTATGCCCTGCCTCTGAATAAGCTCTCCCAGACGTTCACGGTTCTTGCCTTCTTCCATCCACCAATCCCATATCGGTTCGATGACGTTCTCCTTGATGTTGTCGTAGGGAGGATCGCATTTGATAAAAGGAATAGTCAGAAGAGACATCTGGGCGCCTTCAAGGATAGGAGCCTTTGCCCCAAAGAGAATGCTTACACCCGTGTCAGTTCCGGGTCTTAATGCCCTGGGCATAACATTTATACAGTGCATGCATCGGGTACATTCTTTGTTGTCGATCACGAGTTTGCCGTCTTCCATTCCCATGCACTTGGTCGGGCAGAGATCAATGACCTCTTTCTGGACATCGAACTTGCCCCAGTCTTTTCCCGCATGGGCGCCGCCGTTGGGTGCTATCTCACCGCCCATATATGCCCGGACCGCTTCATGGTCGATGCGGATCTCATCTCTCCAGGTGCCGATATAAGACATGTCAGCACGGGCGATGGAGGCAACACAGCAGTTGGGACAGCCGTCAAATTTAAATTTGAATTTATAAGGGAAGGCGGGTCGATGCAATTCATCTTGATAGTAATGTGTCAGTTCGTAGCACATATCCTGGGTGTCGATACAGGACCATTCACAACGTGCCTTGCCGATACAGCAGGAAGGGGTACGCAGGTTGGAACCTGAACCTCCCAGGTCCTGCTGCAGTTTATGTCCAAGCTCAAAGAAGATGGGCTCCAATTGCTCAGTGAAGGTACCCAGGAAGATAATATCACCAGTGGAGCCGTGCATGTTCATCATGCCGCTGCCGCGATATTCCCAAAGATCACAGATGCTGCGTAGATAATCGCTTGTATAGAACTTACTGGCCGGTTGATTTACGCGCATTGTGTGAAAGTGCGCAATTGAAGGGAACTGATCCTGAAGGTCGGAATATCTTCCGATAACGCCGCCGCCATAACCAAACACACCGACGATACCGCCGTGCTTCCAGTGTGTCTCACCGTGCTCAAAAGATAGTTCAAGCTGGCCTAACAGATCCTCGACAACGTCCCTCTCGATCAGCATGCGATCATCCGCAAGCTTCCTCCTGTGAAGCGCTTCTCTTTTAGCATCCGCCACGAAGCTGGGCCACGGACCTGATTCCAGATCTTCACACATAGGGATATCATGCTTGATCTTAAAATCCTTGAGCTCTTCTTCAGTATAATTATTGAGCTCTTCATCTGAATATATTCTGAGCTCTTCATATTTCAGTTCTTTTTGAACTTCTTTCGGTTCGAAAGCCATTTATGCCTCCTATTGTGATATGAAAAGGTTATAATAACTTAAAGATATAACATAAAAAAAAGAGTTAACCTTCACCTCCTCCCTTAAAATAAATTCATCAAAGCCTTTGTAAAAAAGCCTTTTATTGAATTTGTGAAATTTCTTTCAATCCGGGTATTCTTACTCAGAGTCCTGGTATATTGTCAATAAAAAAATACATGTTATTCTATAATTATTATTTTGTATTATTCCATAATTAATTGACAATTCAAATCTGAGCATCTATAGCCATTCTGTTATGCTAAACTCCCCTTCAAGAATAATAATCGCAGCCTTAAAAGGCGGCTCAGGAAAGACCATCCTATCCCTGGGACTGACTGCCTCCTGGCGGAAAAAGGGGCGCAGGGTGGCATCCTTTAAAAAAGGCCCTGATTTCATCGATTCCGGCTGGCTGGCCTTTGCCGCAGGACGCCCCTGCTATAACCTGGATCCTTTCATGATGTCTGAATCACAGATTACCCGATCTTTTCTGTCAAACTCATCTGAATCAGACATATCTCTGATAGAGGGGAGCAGGGGCCTTTTTGACGGCCTTGACCTGGAAGGATGTTGCAGCACGGCCGAGCTGGGTAAAATGATAAAGGCCCCTGTGTTGATAATAGTGGATGTTACCATGGCTACCCGCACAATCGCAGCGCTCATTGTCGGGTGCCAGAGATTTGATCCGGATCTCAATATCGCGGCAGTCATCCTTAACCGGGTGGCCGGGACCCGCCATGAGACCGTAATAAGGGACTCCATTGAACGATACTGCGGCATACCAGTTGTAGGCTCTATCCCCAAACTAAAGGAGAATCTCTTTCCAGAGAGGCATATGGGACTCGTGCCTTATCAGGAGAGGGATCACGCTGAAAAGGCCATTCAGTGGACCAGGAGGATAGTGGAGGAGAATCTAGATCTGGACGCCATATGGAGACTGGCAAATGGTGTGGAGCACCTTTCAGAATTGGACGCACATCAGGAGGAACTGCCGGCCGTATCCGGTACTGACACTCCCCGCATCGGCTTTATCAGAGACAGCTCCTTCTGGTTCTATTATCCTGAAAACCTGGATCAGCTTAAGGGCCTGGGAGCTATCCTGGTGGAAGTCAATTCCATGACGGACAGAGAACTCCCGGACCTGGACGGCCTTTATATAGGGGGCGGATTCCCTGAGACCCAGGCAAAGGCGCTGGCAGACAATAAGAGCTTCAGAGATTCACTGAAGCAGAAGATTGAAGAAGGACTCCCCGTCTATGCGGAGTGCGGCGGCTTGATCTATATGGGAGAAGCCCTTATTGTGAATGGCAGGACTTACCCCATGGTCGGAGCCCTTCCCATAAGATTTATGATGGGGGAAAAACCTCAGGGGCACGGATATACTATCCTTGAAGTGGATCGAGAAAACCCCTATTTCCCTGAGGGAGAGGTCTTAAAGGGACATGAGTTTCATTACTCAAGGCCATTGATCAACCCGTCCGAGAAGATAGATCCTGTCTTTAAGGTACGACGGGGCCGTGGCCTTGACGGACAGGGCGATGGTCTGTGTAAAAACAACCTTTTGGCTACATATACGCATATACACGCTCGCGGTTATAGATTGTGGGGAGAAAATTTTTTCAAAAAAACACTTAATTTTAGAGAGTTTCGAATGAAAATTTCCCAGAATGACGATAATAGGGATTGACATTATTAAGGAAATAAGTTAAATTTTTCACAATGAATATGTAAGCAGCTAAGATCATTAAGATTGTTAATTTAAGGAGGTTATGGGTTATGCCAACAGTGGAATTTGAAGGAAACACCTTTAACGTGGATGAAGACGGTTTTATTGATGACTTCAATAACTGGAACGAAGCATGGGTAAGGCACGTGAAAACGACTGAAGGGATTGAAGAATTAACAGATGAGCATTGGAAGGTTATTAAAGTGCTCCAGGAGTATTATGAGAAGAACGGTATCGCTCCTATGGTCAGGATTCTGTCAAAGGTTACGGGCTTCAAACTGAAATATATCTATGAGCTGTTTCCCTCAGGCCCGGGCAAAGGCGCCTGCAAGATGGCCGGCCTTCCGAAACCGACCGGGTGTGTATAGTAATCAATCAGGGCAAGATAATTTTTTTAGAATTTAAAAAGCACAAAAGGGGGATATCCCCCTTTTGTGCTTTTTTGTCTGTACGTGCTATCCTTAATATACCGTCTTAATGTATTGTGAATCTTGGTTTTTCTTCATCTCTTTCAGAAGCTTGTACTGAACGCTGTCCACAAGTGCCTGCCAGCTGGCCTCAATGATATTTTCCGACACACCGATTGTTGTCCAGATCTCCTCGGAGTCCCTTGACTCGATCTTGACCCTGACCTTGGCCGCTGTGCCTTCGCTGGCCTCGATCACCCTTACATTGTAGTCCACCAGCCCCATCTCCTTGATCTGGGGGAAGAAATTATTCAGCGCTTTTCTCAGGGCATTGTCTAGGGCGTTAACAGGTCCGTCTCCTTCTGCTGCCGTGATCTCATGGTCATCACCCACGGAGATCTTGATGGTCGCCTGGGAACTGCTTGGCCCGGATTGGTCTTTTTCAATAGTAACCCTGAAGGATTCAAGAGAAAACGGATCTTCAAATTGTCCGGTAACTTTCTTGATCAGAAGCTCCAGAGACCCTTCAGCAGCATCAAACTGATATCCCTGGTCCTCCATCGCCTTGATCTTCTCAACGATCTTTTTGCTGTCATACCCATTGCCACCCAGCTCAATGCCCATCTCCTTGGTCTTGTATTCTATGTTGCTTTTCCCGGAGAGGTCGGAGACTATTACACGCCTTCGATTGCCCACCTGTTCCGGGTCCAAATGCTCATAGGCCGTAGGATTCTTTATAATGGCGCTTACATGGACTCCAGCCTTATGGGCAAATGCGCTCTTGCCCGCAAAGGGCCGCTGGTTCAAGGGGGGTACATTTGCCACATCACTTACATAACGTGAGACATCGGTCAGTTGCTTCATCCTTTCCGGGGGAACGCATTGATAGCCCATCTTAAGCTGTAGGTTCCCGACGACGGAGATCAGATCGACATTACCACACCGCTCCCCATAACCGTTGATGGTCCCCTGAACCATTGTCGCACCTGCCTGGACAGCTACCAGGGAATTGGAAAGGGCCAGACCGCAATCATTGTGTGTATGGACCCCAACGGGTGAACTGATATGGGGCATCACTTCCTCCATGATATTCTGAAACTCATGGGTCAGGGTTCCGCCGTTGGTATCGCACAATACAATCATGTCCGCACCGCCGTTTATGGCCGCCTTAATTGTCTTTAGGGTATAGTCGGAATTTTGTTTATAACCGTCAAAAAAATGTTCTGCGTCGTAGATCACTTCCTTGCCCTGATTTTTCAGATAGGACAGGGTATCTTCGATCATTTCAAGGTTCTCGTCCAGGGAGACGCCAAGGATCTCTAAGACATGGAAATCCCAGCTTTTCCCGAAGATCGTGACCGCTTCCGTTTCTGCATCTAAGAGCGCTCGGATATTCTGGTCATCCTCCGGTTTCGTTTGAGCGCGCCTGGTGCTTCCGAAGGCGGTCAGCTTTGATCTCTGCAATGAGTTCTTTCGGGCCATCTCGAAGAATCGAGCGTCTTTCGGGTTAGAGCCGGGCCATCCACCCTCAATATAATGGACCCCAAATTTATCTAATTTCCGGGCGATTTTTAGTTTGTCTTCCGCTGAAAGGGTTACCTGCTCTCCCTGGGTTCCGTCACGCAGTGTTGTATCGTATAAGAGTATCTCTTGAGCCATAGTTTTTATCCTTAATCTTTATAAATAAAAAATCCGTTGCCGGAATGTCTGACAACGGATTAAACAGAGTCTATTATATTAGAATTATGCCATTATCAGGCCTGGTAGGTTAAGCCTCTCCATTATAATGCCAAGCAACAGGGAGGAGACAATAATCCCTGTTGCCCCGGTAATTATGATGATGTTTAATATTGCAAGATCCATGCTAATTTTGATCCCGATTCCTTTTAACAAGATAGTTTAATTGCTCAGTATATTAAAGCTTATCTTCATTGTCAATCTTTTTCATTGTGAAAAAATTTTCAAGACAAAATCACGGTTTGGGAGATCCAGAAGGAGGAGTCCTTCCTGCATGAGAAGTCTGAACGACTCTCTGAGGATCTTCTCATTATTCCCTTCATCACTGAAATAGCCGAAAGAGCTGGCCATGATGATGACTACCCTGAATCTCTGATCAGGAAGACCCGTATCTCTGGCGTCGTTCCGTACAAAAAAGGTGTTTAGGCCTTACTTCTTCGGCCTTCTCCTTGCCCAGGTCGATCAGAAACCTGGAGTAATCAAGGGCGGTGACATCCTGCCAGAGGTTTTTCGCATATTCTCTGAGCTCGGCAATGTGATTCTCAGTCAACAGCCTGGGCCTGAGCATTATCTTGATCGGGCCTAAAAGATAGGTAAAACCCATCTCAACGGCCTTCTGATTGATCTCTTCCTGGATCTGTGTAAAGGCCTTGTAACCTAATTTCAACAGGGCCTGATTTATTTTGTCCGCTACCTTGCGGGGTGGCGTATCACTCTTTAAGATGGCGATGGGTTGGATACCTCCGCCTGAACCCACATTGGTGGGGACACCGCCAAAGCGGGCAAGAAAGCCCTGAAGCCCTTCGTCAGTTATAAAACAGCGGAAATCTGTCTGCCATTCCTGAATAGAGAGACCCTGCTCATCCTGAATCGGCCAGGCACTCAGCTCTGACCAAAGGTCAAGAGGAACGAGCTGCTGGACGATATAGTCGCCTGCATCCAGGGCGGACCGGATCTTTCCACCAGGGTCATCTTCTTTATAACCTACAAAGATACCGTGCCCCGAATACCCGTGCGCGGGCTTAAGCACCAGGTCCTGCCAGTGCTCTTTGGTCCAGGCTATAAGGTCCTCAACAGGTTCTCCCTGAGGACCGGTGGTGATGCGGGGATATAGCTGCCTGGTCCATGGTGTATGGGTCCTTGTGTCTCTATCTAATTTTTCCCCGTATCTGCCGTTTATTACCTCAAACAGTCCTTTGGCGCCCAGAGGCTCCATCCCCCCGCGGGTTAACAAGGATGCCCTGCCTGAAAAGGGCAATCTATCCGGCAATGACTATCTCTTCAAGACGACATCTACTACCTTTTGAGGAAGTGGACAAATATTTGGTCTTTGCCAAGTCAGGTGCAGATTCCAAAGGATTCAGAGGCATAAAACCTAAATATTTGACCACTGCAGAGTCAAGTGGAATTCTAAAAAGATATCGTCTTGAAGAGACAGCCATCGCCTCCTATGGTCGATACACCCTTTTAAGGTGCAAACAAAGCCACGTCCTTCTTCCCGCTTTACGGGAGGTCTTCGAGGGGCGTGGATTCTTTACTCAAAATATGAGGATGTTACGCATTAAAAATCACCTCCAAAAAAGTTGAAGGTAATTGAGGATTCCCCGTAAAGTCAACGGGATCTACGACAAGCGGGTTCCCATTTTCGAGAGATGTGTTGAAAGGATGCTTAAGGCATTGATAAAATCATTAGAAAACAAACGATTGTCGAAGATCCCGTGCACCTTTGCGGGGAACCCTTGAATCCTGGAACCCCTGTCCGCCTGTCTTTGTGGTGGACTTGATCACTTTCTCCCAACTAATTGGGAGAAGAACCCGCATTAATTACCACTTGCCCGTCTTGAAGGATATTGGCGAGGAAATAGCTTTACGGTGAATGACCATCAAGCGTCGGATCTTTGATCTCATCATGTCAATTGTCAGGTTTCCTTTTTTGCCTTTTCAGCCAATTCCAGCAGGGAGAGCAACTTTGGTTTTGGTGGCTTGGAAAATACCATCTCCCATTCTTGCGGCTTCAGTTCTTCCCTTAAATAGTCTTCTACGGGAAAATGTTGGAACCAGCAATCAAGTGTCTTAAAACACGGCAGGCCCATGTTTTCTGATCGGCAGTAGGAGAAATATATCTGATGTCCCAGTCTGGGACACCGGATGAGATAGTCATTCCCCGGCGGCATGGTCTCTTTTTTCATGTCTCTCTATCCCTATCTATATAAGATCGATGTCTGCTCCGGGAGAATCATACCCCTAAATAAATCACCGGAGACCGAGTGCATCGGCCTCCGGTGATGTTGACAGTATCGGCAATCAGAGGCTAGGAGATGGTCCCCGGTCTATACTGTTTCGGTTTTGGCAGGGGTGCAATGTCTTCCAATGCCCTGCGGATCTCCTCCTCCGGCAGGGCATGATCTGAAAGTTGACCCGAAAGATATGACTCATAAGCGGCCATGTCCACCAGGCCGTGCCCGCTCCAGTTAAATAGTATGACCTTTTCCTTTCCTTCCTCTTTGGCCTTGATGGCCTCACGAATCACCATCGCGATCGCATGGTCAGTCTCAGGCGCGCTGATAAAGCCTTCCGTCCTGGCAAAGGTGATACCGGCCTGAAAAGTCTCTAACTGCTGGACTGACTCCGCCCTGATTAGGTTATCCAGGACGAGCTGGCTCACAATGGGCGACATACCGTGATATCTCAGGCCTCCTGCATGGATCGGTGCAGGAACAAAGCTGTGCCCTAAGGTATACATTGGTGCCAAAGGCAACTTCTGAACCGTGTCGCCAAAGTCATAGGCAAAGGGCCCTCTGGTCATTGTGGGACATGAAGCAGGTTCAACACCGAGGATGTCGATATCTTTGCCGTTTATCTTGTCCCTTACGAATGGGAGGCAGAGGCCTGCGAAATTACTGCCCCCGCCCACGCATCCTATAATCATATCCGGATAATCGCCTGCAATGGCCATCTGCTTCTGGCACTCAAGACCATTAACGGTCTGGTGGAGCAGGACATGATTCAGGACACTGCCCAGGGAATATTTTGTGTCTTCATCCAAGGCAGCGGCTTCCGCTGCTTCGCTGATGGCGATGCCCAGGCTGCCGGGTGAATCAGGGTTCTTTTCCAGAATCTTTCGTCCGGACTCGGTCTCGGTGCTGGGGCTCGGCACGCAGGTGGCCCCCCAGGTCTCCATCATGATACGGCGGTAGGGCTTCTGGTCGTAGCTGATCTTGACCATAAAGACCTTGCATTCAATCCCGAACAGAGAACAGCAGAAAGCAAGGGCGCTTCCCCACTGACCGGCGCCGGTCTCTGTGGTAATTTTCTTTGTGCCGGAGATCTTATTGTAATATGCCTGTGCGATGGCGGTGTTTGGCTTATGGCTTCCCGCAGGACTTACACCTTCATTCTTGAAATAGATCTTTGCGGGCGTATCAAGATGTTTTTCAAGGCCATATGCCCTGTATAGGGGTGTGGGACGCCATATCAGGTATTTCTCCAGGATCTCTTCAGGTATATCTATAAACCTTTCCTGGCTTACCTCCTGTTCTATCAAAGGCATAGGGAAAAAGGGAGCCAGATCATCCGGGCCAACAGGTTCTCCGGTCCCTGGGTGAAGAACCGGCTCCAAAGGTGTAGGCATGTCCGCCTGGATATTGTACCATTGACGCGGCAGTTCTGATTCAGGTAAAACAATTTTTTTAACTTCCATGACTCCCTCCTTTTATAGATTGTTCTAGTTAAATCAGCCTGCGACTGTCCGGGCCACGGACAGGCAAGCATCCAATTTGAGAATAACAACAGATTCTATTAGATCTTCACTAAACGCGAGAGGTCATAAGACAGGAGGTAATGGGCTCCCTTGTAACAACCTAAGCAGTTTTTACCATATGAAAGACAGGATCAGCCTAATAAGTCATTAGGAAGAACACTTGGATCACTTGTATAATTCATACCTTATGTGCTGTCAAGGGTTTTTACGTTTCAGGTAGGCCTGCCATATCTGTTCCGCCCTGAGATGTCGTTCTAATAACGAATCCATTGTAATATTTCCGTACTATAGTTAGTCAAGAATAAGGCATTATGGACGGTTTTTTGTTCTTGAAGTCGGGCTGGTCGAAGATTATGCCCCGGTAAGAAACTAGAGTAAATATTTTCCTTGACAGTAGGGCTCATTATGAATAAATTAACCATGCGCTTTGAGCGCGCGCTCAAAAAATTGGTTGCGCAAGGTTGACGCCTGAAAGCTGGTTAAGGCAATCGAAAAGCCGGACAGTGCTATAGCAGTTATGTAAAGAAGGCCGATAGGAACAATAATCGCGGCATCCAAGAAAATTAGGGAGGAGAAACATGGGTGATGAATTTTCCGTGGTAGGCAGGAGCGTACCGCGTATAGATTCTATTGACAAGGTTACCGGACGGGCGAAGTTTGCCCCGGATCTGAAGGTGGAAGGTATGCTGCATGCCAGGATCCTCCGAAGCCCCTATGCCCATGCAAAGGTGATTAAAATAGATACTTCAAGGGCGGAAAAGATCCCCGGGATTAGAGCCATAGTCACAATAGAAGAGGTCCCCAAGGTTATTGAATACTGGTTTTTTCTCAGGACTGAAAAGAAACAAAGGAAGATGTTCCTTCGTGATAATGTGGTTAGGTTCATAGGGGATCCGGTTTTGGCCGTGGCAGCCGATGATGAAGAGACAGCGGAAGAGGCCCTGTCTCTGATCGACGTGGAATATGAGCAGCTTCCGGCCCTGTTTGAGCCGGTTGACGCCATGAAAGAGTCAGAGGTCAGAATCCACGAACGGGGCAACATAGCCTTTCACGTGGTCAAACAGTATGGTGATATTGAGCAGGGTTTTAAGGATGCTGATTATATAGTTGAGAACAGGTATGTTACGTCAAAACAGAAGCATGCCTCTATTGAGCCTATCGGTACCTGCATTGCCGACTACGACCCGGGCGGAAGACTAACAATCTATTCCTCTACACAGCTTCCGCACTGGAGCCGGATGTACCTTGCCGGTGCGCTTGGCCTGCCAAATAATAAGGTCAGAGTAATAAAGCCATATACCGGCGGAGCGTTCGGCGGAAGGTGCGGACTGGTCCATGGGCTGGAAATCATGAGCAGCGCTCTGTCCATGCAGACGTACAGGCCAATAAGGATGTCGTTTACCAGGGAGGAGGATTTTACGGCAACAGAGACACGGCACCCTATTACCATAGAGATGAAGACCGGCGTAACCAAGGACGGAATTTTGACTGCCAATAGCGTAAAACTAATTTCGGATGTGGGTGGATACGGAACTCATTATATTGGTGTTATTGCAGACTGCTTGTCAACAGGCGTCGGACTGTACAGGTGTCCGCACGTGAATTTTGAGGCAACCGCTGTTTATACCAATAAATCCATGAGTGGGGCCTTTAGGGGATATGGAAATCCTCAGATGAACTTTGCCCAGGAGTCGCAGATGGATATCATAGCCGATAAGCTCGGCATAGACCCTGTGGAGTTCAGGCTCGAGAATTATCGCGGGTTGGGTGAGATAGACCCCGTGTTTGATGACGAGATTCGAAGTGAAGGGCTGAAAGAGTGCTTGAAAAAGGGGGCAGAGTCGATTGGCTGGAAAGAGAAGAGAGCCGGAAACAGACCTGAGGGGACAAAGAAAAGAGGGGTTGGGATGTCTATTATGCTGCACGGCTCCGGCGCGGCCAAAGGTCTGCCTGATCCGGCATCGGCGACTGTTATGGTCAACGCGGATGGCTCTGTTAATCTGGTGACTGCAGCGGCTGACGACGGACAGGGGAATAGGACGGTCCTGGCCCAGATAGCTGCTGAGGAACTTGGTATAGGTTTTGAACAGATATCGGTATCAGATACAGACACGGATACAACGCCCCTGGACGGGGGTACTCACGGTAGCAGGCAGACATATTGTGGAGGACTTGCCGTAAAAAAGGCCGCTGCTGATGCCAAGAGAAAGATTTTGGGCTTCGCGTCTCAGGAACTTAATGTGGACGAGGGACAGTTATGTATAAAGGACGGAGTAGTTTTCAACGTTAAGGACCAGACCACAAATATAAGTGTCAGTGATCTTATGAGAAAGACACAGATTGAAAACATGTCCGTTTGTGAACAGACTATCGGGGTTGCCACTGGAGTGGCGCCTGCCATGCCGGGGTACTTCGGCGCCAACTTTGCCGAAGTTGAAGTTGATACGAAGACGGGTAAGGTGCGCGTTTTAAAGCTGACGGCCGCTTTTGACGTGGGCAAGGCTATTAATCCCGCGCAGGTTGAGGGGCAGATAATCGGCGGCAGCGTAATGGGCATTGGCTGGGCGCTGACAGAAGAACTGCTTTTAGAAGACGGCAAGATTTTGAACAATAACTTCGCAGACTATAAGATGTTAGGGGCCGGTGACATCCCTGAGTTGGAATCGATAATTGTTGAGTCCAATGAACCAACCGGTCCGTTCGGAGCAAAGGGTGTTGGCGAAGGCGGCATGGTTGCAGTAGCCTCGGCCATAGCCAATGCCATATATAATGCAATCGGTATCAGGATGAAGGAGTTGTGCATAACTCCGGAAAAGATTCTTGACGCCCTAAGAAAATGGTAACATTCAAAAGTGTGTACCTTATCAGTTTCATGAGAAAATGATTATTTTTAAATAATTAAATCATATGATGCTCATTTCTTCAAAGCGATATCTATTAACGGAGTTGCATGTGACCAAATATTTGAGGTTTTTCAAAGTCCTGTGGTAACTACCATCTGTCCTGTGGCACAAACCCCAAATATTTGATCACGGCAAGGTATGGGTGGAATTTTTTTGTGAGATATCGCTTTTCAAAAACAATCATCACATGCTAAATGGAGCATTTTTCGGGTATGTATACACTTTTGAATGTTACCAAAAAAATAAGCGCCTCAACGTATTTTGCTGAAACAGTTCTTTAAAAAGCAGTTGTAATATCAAATAAAGTGAGAGAAGATATTATTTAGGCAAAAACGCGTTCATAGGCGATTATGCCCCATACGACCACGCCTGCAAAGATGCTGACAAACACAGCGGCTGAGCCAAGATCCTTTGCCCTGCCGGACAGGACATGGCGCTCGGGTCCCATACGATCAACAATGGCTTCGATAGCGGAATTTATCAACTCAGTAATAAGTATAATCAGATAAATACCGATAAGCAGCGCCCGCTGAGTGGCTGTCGTTCCCAGCCATAATCCGGCAGGGATCACAAGCAGGGCAGCAATAATCTCCAACCTGAACGCCTCTTCATTCTTCCAGGCCGCCTTAAGGCCGTCAATAGAGTACCAGAAAGCCCTGATCAGGCGACTTATGCCTCTATTCTCTTTATTTTCCATACTCATTCTCTTTTAAAATCTATAACCGTAATCTCCGGCGGTGATAGAAACCTTACGGGAGGCCCCCATGTGCCTGTGCCCCTGCTTACATATAGATAAGAGCTTTTTTCCACTTCAAAGAGTCCGTCATTATACGGGTAAAAGAGTGATGTAATAAGCCCGAAAGGAAATATCTGTCCTTTATGGGTATGGCCGGAAAGCTGAAGGTCAAACATCCCGGCGATCCTTTCATCTACCCTGGGCTGGTGCTTGAGGAGAATGGTCAGGCTATTTTCTGAAAACTTCTTAAATACCTCTTCTTCAGAAATAGAGACCTTCTGCCCGGATCGTATCGCGGTCGGGTCATCAATCCCGAGGATATTTACGAAATCACCTACCAGGGTCCCTTCATTCCTGAGCATTCTGAAGCCTGCCTTTTCAGTAAACTCGACAGCCTTGTTAATCCCGGTATGGAATTCATGGTTGCCTGTTATTGCGAATTTTCCATACGGCGTCTTGATATCACCCAGGATTGCAGCAACCTGTTTGTCTTGTCTCAGCCCAGACTCGATAAGGTCCCCGGTGGATACCAGGATATCGGGTTTAAGGCTCTTTATGATATTCACAACCTCCTGTGAAAATCCGACATTGTTTATTATGCTCAGATGCATGTCACATATCTGGACGATCCTGAGATTATCGACATGCGGAGGCAGGCGCTCTGTCTTAAGTGTAATAGTTTCAACCTTTATCCTTTTAGCCTCAAATCCTCCATATATGATAATTGATGTGACCAGCAGAAGCGTGAAAAAGAGACTTGTCCTGTTTCCGGGCCTGTAATCCAGCAAGGTCGTTGAAAAGATCCAAGCAGAGAGCTTGATAATCATGTTATATATATCAATCAGGAGATGTATGGAGAAGAATAGAAAGAGTACTCCCATCCACATATATCCCCAATAGGACAGGACAATTGAAAGGAGGTGGCTGTCATATTTATGAGAAATATTGATAAGGATGGGTGAAATGATCATAAAAGAGAGGTAGATGATAAGGAGGTAATTATTAAGAGGGCCAAGCGCAAGGGCGTTTTTCATCTTAATATAGAAATAGTAATGGAGTAATCCATATATGGTGAGAAAGATGGATAGGAATATAATAAAGGGGAGTAGTCTATTCATAGATCTAATGTATAAGTAAGACGACTAGGATAATTGTCTCTTGATATAGTCAAAGAATCTACATGTGTCAATCAGTAAGCCAAAACCAAAATCCACTATCTAATTTCCACATCATCAATGCGGACAAAGGATTTTGGTCTGTCCATGGGCGACAGCAAGGTATTGGATGTCTGAAAGTTGAGCCCGCGAAATCCGCTCAAAAGCGGGGGCGCCTATCGAAGATCCCGCTGACTTGTGCGGGGGGAAGCGACGACTGAGGCGTCAGCTCCTTTCAGTCGCGCAAAGCGCCTAGTGTCATGTCAAGCTTGACTTGACGTATTAAATATGGTATATTTCTTCAGAATCTACCTACCAAGGAGGCTAGACTATGAAGAAATACACTGTGACTTTGACTCAAGAC
>JAFDAM010000003.1 GCA_019313825.1 Deltaproteobacteria bacterium | reverse complement strand
TGACAAGCTTATTGGTATTTGTTTTTGTGGTTCATCTGTTTAGGCTTCTGATTGCTTTTTTTCAAAGGCTCCTTCCTAATTGCGCCTAACTTTATGTCTCACTGCGGGGTTCGGGGCTGTTCACTGGATACAATTTGTTGGCAATTACGTATCGTCATTATAATGAATCGTCAAGCTGGTCTCAATCTTTTAGTTCAAGCTGCGACTGAAGCCATTCAGCAGTGGGCGAGGGACGTCAAACAAATGCGTATGGGTATCCTCATCGTGATTCACACCTTTGGCGCTGACATGAAATGGTATCCCCATATCCACCTGATTGTTACAGGGGGTGGCCTGAGTCTTGAGATGTACATTTTGTGGTCATATATGGTTATTCCAAAACGACGTATTTTACGCTTTGAGAGATTTTTTAACATCAAAAAAAGTCAACCATTCGTTTGGGAGTGCCATGATTGCCATGAGGGAGTGATTATCCCTGGAACCTATAAGAACATTCATGGAGAAACAGTGGAAATTGATCCCAAAACACTTAATCCAAACACAGAAGTTATCTGTTTTTGATCATTATTCCATTGTTCCAACATTCCATTATTCCATGTTGCTGGCACAAAATAAGATGCCATTAAAAACCCGTTATTTTCCTGCTATGGCGGGATAGAATTTCCGAGACGTTCAATTACACCTTTTCATAACTTGGAGCAGAAATGAACAACAGAGAACTTGCTAATTTTATATGGTCGATTGCTGATCTGCTGCGAGGCGACTACAAACAGGCTGAATATGGAAAGATAATTCTTCCTTTTACGATGCTCAGAAGATTGGACTGTGTCCTTGAAAAAACAAGGAAAAGGTTCTGGAAAAACACAAGTCAGTCAAAAAGCTCAATGAAGAGGCCATGGAGACCGTCCTTAATAAGGTGGCGGGATATAACTTCCACAACAGGAGCAAATTTGATTTCAAAAAGCTGATTGCCGATCCCGACAACCTTGCTATGAACCTTCGTAACTACATAAACGGCTTTTCAACGGATGCCAGGGAGATAATAGAGAAATTCAAGTTTGATGGTCAGATTACATACCTTGATCAACAGGATCTTCTTTTCCTGGTTGTAGAGAGATTCGCTAAGATAGACCTTCATCCCAATGGGGTCTCTTCCATGGAGATGGGGTATGTTTTTGAGGAGCTTATCAGGAAGTTTGCTGAAATGTCCAATGAGACAGCAGGAGAGCACTTTACACCCAGAGAGGTCATCCGTCTCATGGTCAATCTCCTATTTATCAATGACAGGGACATCCTATCCAAGAAGGGCATTGTGAAAACCCTGTATGACTGCGCCTGTGGGACCGGTGGCATGCTTTCAATAGCAGAGGAATATCTGAATGAGCTTAATCCGGACGCAAGGCTTGAGGTGTTTGGCCAGGAACTCAATGATGAGTCATACGCCATATGTAAGTCCGACATGATGATAAAGGGGCAGAAGGCTGTCAATATCAAATTCGGCAACAGTTTTACTAATGACGGATTCCCTGATGAAAAGCTTGACTACATGCTTGCCAATCCGCCATTTGGTGTAGAATGGAAAAAAGTTCAGAAAGAAGTAAAGATGGAGCATGAGAAAAAAGGCTATGGTGGCCGGTTTGGCGCTGGTTTGCCACGCATATCAGACGGCTCCTTCCTGTTTCTTCAGCACATGATATCAAAAATGAAACCGACAGATGGAGGTTCCCGCCTTGCTATTGTATTTAATGGTTCCCCCTTGTTTACAGGTAGTGCTGGAAGTGGTGAGAGTGAGATTCGTAGATGGATCATAGAAAATGATATGCTTGAGGCAGTAGTCGCTTTACCCGACCAGCTATTCTATAACACTGGGATACTTACCTATTTCTGGGTTTGTACAAACCGCAAAGAGCCAAAACGAAAAGGCAAAGTCCAGCTTGTCAACGCAGTAAGCTTTTTTAAGAAGATGAGCCGATCCCTCGGTAACAAACGCAATGAGATATCCGATCAGGATATTGAAGAGATCACCAGGATATATGGAAAATTTAGGGAGGGAAAATATTGTAAGATATTCAACAATTCTGATTTTGGATACAGCCGGGTTGTTGTGGAAAGACCTCTTGTTGAAAACGGTAAGGTCGTAACAGATAAGAAAGGTAATCCCAAGCCCGATACCAGCCTAAGGGATTATGAGAATATCCCCCTTAAGAAAGCCAAAACAGAATCCTCCCCTGAAGACATTCAGGAATACATGGAAAAGGAGGTCCTGCTTCATGTTCCTGATGCCTGGGTGGACCATAAGAAGACAAAGATAGGATATGAGATCAATCTCACCAAGTATTTTTATGAATACAAACCCTTTAGACCTTTGGAGGAAATAAGGGCGGATATACTGACGCTTGAGAAAGAGACAGAAGGGATGCTCAGTGAGGTGCTTGGATAATTAAAAAGCAACTTATCAACTTTAACGGTTACGAGGTGTTAAGGAGTAACAGGCTGAAATCATTTAAAATGAAGATAAAAGGGCAATTTGCTGCCGACATTATTGTCGGCAGCAATTCAACAAGATCCTGCGGGCTTGCCCGCCGATATTTGTGGCATGCTTGCCAGTCAGGAAGAAGGATGTCCACCTAGATTGAATTGACGATTGACATTATCAGGAAAAAGAATGGAAGAAAAACTAAAAGGTGAGATAGTTATTTTCAAGCCCAAAAATGGAAAAGGTGGCCTGGAAGTAAGGTTAGAGCAGGAAACTGTGTGGCTGTCGCAGCAGCAGATGGCAGATCTGTTTCAGACAGAGAGAAGTGTGATTACAAAACATATTAATAATATACTCAAGTCGCAGGAATTACAAAAGAAATCAGTATGTGCAAAATTTGCACATACTGCGAAAGATGGAAAAACATATCAGGTGAATTTTTACAACTTAGACATGATTATCTCTGCCGGATACCGTGTCAATTCCAAACGAGGTACCCAATTCCGTATATGGGCCACTCAGATATTAAAAGATTATCTTGTTAAAGGTTATTCAGTTAATGAAAAGAGACTAAAGGGACAAAATACCCGTCTTTTAGAACTTCAAAAAACTGTGAACCTTATGGGCAGGCTTTTAAAAAATAAAGAGCTTGATAAATATGAAAGTGCAGGACTCCTCAAGGTTATAACAGATTATTCTTATGCATTAACAATACTTGATCAGTATGACCATCAGAATCTGGAGATCAAAAAGACCACTAGAAAAAAGGAGTTTATTCTGACATATGAAAAAGCAATAAATGCTGTATATCAACTCAATCGGCAATTTTGTACTAATGAAGAGGCATCAGACCTGTTTGGGAAGGAAAAAGACAAATCCTTTAACGGATCTTTAGGTGCTATCTATCAGACATTTGATGGAAAACCACTATATTCAAGCATTGAAGAAAAAGCTGCTCATCTACTTTATTTTGTAACAAAAAACCATTCATTTGTTGATGGGAATAAGAGGATAGCTGCATTTCTTTTTATCTGGTATCTGGACTCAAATGGCCTCTTATATTCAAGGGATGGGAAAAAAAGGATTGGAGACAATGCTCTAGTAGCTCTTACTCTTATGATTGCTGAAAGCAACCCCAAAGACAAAGAGATAATTATAAAAGTTATTGTTAATTTGATTAATAAGGAAAACTATAGTTAAAAATAGGTCCAGGCCCACTATGGCGAATTCAAAAAAGGCCAAAGGCCCTGGAATCCTGGACTGTGATTAAAAGGAGCTATATGAGGCCATATCTGAAATATAAAGATTCCGGGATTGAGTGGATTGGAGAAATCCCTGACTACTGGGATTTCATGATATTAAAAAGAGTTACTTATGAACATAGACAAGGTTATTATACAGTAGAAGATTATATTGAAGAAGGAGTAAAGTTAATAAGAATTTCTGATTTAGACGAAAATGGAAATATCTACTATGAAAACATGCCATATGTGAAAATAACTGAAAAAGATGAAAATGTTTATCAAGTTCAAATAAATGATTTTTTGTTTCCAAGAACAGGTTCCGTTGGATTGTTTGGGTTAGTCAGAAAAAATGTTAGAGCTGTTTTTGCTTCATATCTGATAAACTTTAGATTCAATACCAAAACATATAGTGATTTTCTAAAGTATTATTTCTATTCAAACAGCTTCAAGGTTGGCATCTATTCCAGTTTACATGGCGGTGTAAACCAGAATATCCATGCGGAAAATATAAAAAACCAAACAATCGCTTTCCCTCAAATACCAGAACAAAAACAGATCGCCAAATACCTTGACCACAAGACCGCACAGATAGATTCCCTTATTGAAAAGAAAAAAAGGTTAATTGAACTTCTCAAAGAAGAACGCACTGCTGTTATCAATCAGGCTGTCACCAAAGGACTTGATCCTGATGTGCCTATGAAGGATTCAGGGATTGAATGGTTGGGGGAGATACCGGAGCATTGGGAGGTTAAAAGGTTAAAATATTGTATGAATATACTAGGGGGATTTGCCTTTAAATCAATAGATTTTACTAATGAAGGTGTCCAACTATTAAAAATTGCGAACTTATATCAAAATAGCCTTTGTCTTGATAGACAACCAACTTTTTTGTCTTATGAGTATTTAAATAAGTATCCTGAATATGTTGTATAAAAAAATGATATTCTAATGTCCTTAACCGGAACATTAGGCAAGAGGGATTATGGATATGCGATTTTATTGAATAAAGATGAAAAATTTCTATTAAATCAGCGAGTAGCAAAACTAATTTGTAAAGATAGTATATTAAGAAAATATGCTATAAATATATTACAAAGTGAAGCATATTTGAATTTGCTTTTCTCTTTGCCTTCTGGAACGAAACAAGGGAATTTTAGTGGTGAACAGATCCTCTCAATAAAAATCCCTTTGCCTTCAATTAAAGAACAAAATCAGATCGTTCAATACATAGAAAAAGAAACTACCAGAATCAACTGTATAATCTCCAAATCAGAAAAAGAAATAGAACTCTTACAGGAATACCGCACAGCCCTAATCAGTGAAGTCGTAACCGGCAAGATAGATGTCAGGGAGGAAAAGATATAATGCCTGAAATTCATAATAAAGAAACCTGCCAATTTCCTTTTCATGTCATTCCGGTCCCGCATCAGGTGCGGGGTAAACTGCCGCCGGAATCCAGTAAAACACTGGATGCCCCCGGGTCGATGCCCGGGGCAGGCTTATCAAGTTCGGCATGACGAAGTTGGCTTATTTAATTGCCGGGTTAATATATGGCTCTTTTTTTATAATATGAAAAATTCCTGACAGTATCTGGAAAATTGAGCTGGTCACATTATTAAAACGAGTACGCAGGAAATATTACGGAGCTGGCAATAATGAATAAAACATTAAAATTATTAATTCAAACTGGAGAAGGATATCATCTCGAGTTCAAGGAATCTGTTGATAAATCTTTTATTGAAGAGGTTTGCGCATTTGCCAATGCTGCCGGAGGTAAAATTATATTAGGTGTATCAGATGGCGGAAAGGTAAAAGGGATACAAACCGGTAACCGTTTTATTTCCAAAATTCAGGACATCATCAACCAGCTTGAACCCAAACTCGATATTAAGATTTCCACTCACGACAATCTTGTTGTTATTGATATTCCGGAAGGCAGAGAGAAGCCTTATGGATGTTCAAAAGGTTTTTTTATAAGAATAGGGCCGAACAGCCAGAAACTCAAAAGAAACGAGATTGTATCTTTTTTTCAAAAGGAGGGGCGTATCCGGTTTGACGAACTGGAAAACGCCAAGGCAGACATTAAAAAGGATTTTAATGAATCAGCATTTACTCATTTTCTACAAATTTCTTCCATTACACCAACGATTGAAAAAAATTTTCTTCTGAGAAATCTGGACTGCATATCAGGAAACGGTCGATTGACCAATGCAGGCGTCCTTTTTTTTACAGAATCAACCGAATTTTTAATTTTACAGGCAACGATTGTCTGCGTACTTTATAAAGGCACGAAAAAACTGAACATATTGGATAAAAAGGACTTCTCCGGCGATATAATCAAGAATATCGAAGATGCGGTCATGTTTATTAAACGACACACTAATCTGGAATATAAAATTGAAAAACTAAGAAGAGAAGAAATTCCAGATATTCCTGAACCGGCATTAAGGGAGGCTGTGATTAACTCAGTATGCCACAGGGATTATTTTGAAAAAGGCGCACATGTGGTGATAGAGATTTTTGACGATCGGATTGAAATATCTAATCCGGGCGGCTTGCCATCCGGATTAAGCCCTGAAGATTTTGGTAAGAAAAGCGTTGTAAGAAATCCCATTATTGCATCTCTTCTAAACAGGGCCAATTACATTGAACGAATTGGAACAGGGATCAACAGAATTAAACAATCTATAAAAGAGCACGGCAGGGTGGATGTCGAATTTTTTTATAATACATTTTTCACAGTAATTTTCAGAAAAAAGGATTATCCGGACAAAAAGGTCACTGAAAAGGTCACTGAAAAGGTCACTGAAAAGGTCACTGAAAATCAAAAGAAAATTATTAAGAATATTGATATAAATCCTCATATCACAACCAGAGAATTGTCTGGGATTATCGGGATATCTGATCGGAAGATAAAAGAAAACATTAAGAAACTTAAAGATAAGGGGATGTTGATAAGAATCGGACCGGCAAGAGGTGGCCATTGGACGGTGGCCGATAATAGTGATGACGGATAAAAAATAGATCATGACATAGAAAAGAGGCAAAATTGATGTAAGAGAGGAAAAGATATAATGCCCGGCATTCACACCGAAAAGACCTTTGAGGAAGCTATTGAGCAGGAACTATTGAGCAATGGCGGTTATGTGAAAGGCTCTCCTGAAAATTTTGACCGTGAGCTTGCCGTTGATAAAAAGATCCTTATCTCATTCCTTAAAACTTCACAACCAAAGGAATGGAAGAAGCTGGAAAATATCCATGGTCCCAGCATTGAATCAAATGTCGTCAACAGGATCATAAAAGTGATCAATAACCAGGGATGCCTTGAGGTGATCAGAAAGGGATTCACTGATTACGGCGTTAATTTCAAGATGGCATTCTTTAAGCCTGAAACAGGGCTTAATCCTGATACTCAACGATTATATGATTCAAACATCCTGACTGTCACCAGACAGGTCAAGTACACCACCAAAAATGAGAACTCTGTTGATATGGTGTTTGGTCTAAACGGCATTCCTGTTGCCACAGTCGAGCTTAAAAATCCGATGACAGGTCAGACCGTAGAGAACGCTAAAAAACAATTTATGTTTGACCGTAACCCAAAGGATTTATTGTTCCAGTTCAACAAAAGGGCTCTTGTTCATTTCACGGTAGATACGGACGAAGCATGGATGACCACAAGGCTGGCAGGTACAAAAACAGCATACCTACCATTCAATTTAGGATTCAATACCGGTAAGGGCAATCCTCTTAATCCAAAAGGCTATAGAACAGATTATTTGTGGAAGTGTGTATGGGCTAAGGATAGCTGGATGGACATTATAGGCCGTTTTCTTCATCTTCAGAAAGAAGAAGTGGAGATAAAGGGAAAAAAGGCCATTAAGGAGAAGATGATCTTCCCAAGGTTCCATCAGCTTGATGTTGTGCGCAGGATATCGGCAGACGCTAAACAACAGGGGGCAGGAAAGAACCATCTGGTTCAGCATTCGGCAGGGTCAGGCAAATCAAACAGCATTGCCTTGCTTGCCTATCGTCTATCCAGCATTCATAACAATCTTGATGAGCGTATCTTTGATTCCGTGGTTGTCGTTACTGACCGAAAGGTATTGGATAACCAGCTTCAGGATACCATTTATCAGTTTGAGCATAAACGCGGAGTGGTCAAAAGGATAGACAAGGATTCAGCACAACTGGCAGAAGCCATCTACAAAGGCTCCAATATTGTAATCACTACATTACAGAAATTCCCTTTTGTTATAGAGAAGATAGCCGAGATGGAAAAAGAGGAGGGAGACAGGGCCAAAAGGAATTATGCGGTTATTGTTGATGAAGCCCACAGCTCCCAGGGTGGTGAATCATCACGGAAGCTGAAAGATGTCTTGGCTGGAAAAAATCTTGAAGAAGCTATGCAGGAGGAAGCCGAAGATCCAAATGCGGATGATATCGAGGATGAGATCCGCAAATCTATGCTCTTAAGGGGGCAGCATAAGAATCTTAGTTTTTTTGGATTTACTGCCACTCCAAAAGCCCGGACACTTGAGGTATTCGGGGTAAAGGATGAAGAGGGTAAACCGAGACCGTTCCACCTTTACTCTATGAGACAGGCAATCCAAGAGAACTTTATCATTGATGTGCTCAAGGGTTACACCACATATAAGACCTTTTTCAAGCTCACAAAGGCAATTGAAGATGACCCTAAAGTGGATAAGAAGAAGGCCAAAAGAGCCATAGCAAGGTTTGTGTCCCTTCATCCACATAATCTGAGCCAGAAGACAGAGGTAATGGTCGAACACTTCAGGCAGATCGTATCAAAAAAGATCGGTGGTCAGGCTAAAGCCATGCTGGTAACTTCGTCCAGACTCCATGCGGTAAGATACAAGAATGAATTTGATAGGTACATTAAAGAGAAAGGGTACACGGACATCAAGACCCTCGTGGCTTTTTCAGGCATAGTGAATGACGGAGGCATAGAATATAAGGAGACTGTAATAAACGGGTTTGGTGAAAAAGAGCTTCCAGAGAAATTCGCCACAGAGGGATACAATATCCTTATTGTGGCAGATAAATATCAGACGGGCTTTGATCAGCCCTTACTCCACACCATGTACGTAGACAAGAAGCTGTCTGGCGTTAAGGCAGTTCAGACACTATCACGATTAAACCGCACATGTACGGGCAAGGAAGATACATTTATATTAGACTTTGTCAATGAAGTGGAAGAGATCCAGGAATCGTTTCAGCCCTATTATGAGGAAACAATTCTTGAAAGCACGACTGATCCAAACCACCTCTATGACTTGAAAACTTCGATAGAACAAACAGGAGTTATATGGCAGTCAGAAGTGGATAGCTTTTCCAGGATATATTTCGACCCTAAATTCAATTCAGCAAACCAGGCAAAGTTAAACGCATATCTTGATCCTGCTGTGGAGAGATTTAGGGAGCTGCCTGAAGAGGCCACTATTGAAGGGAAGATGAGCAAGGATGACTTTGAGAATGCCCTAATCACATTTACAAGGCTCTATTCTTTTCTCTCTCAAATCATGCCCTTCCATGACATCGAGCTTGAGAAATTATTTCCTTATATCAAGTTCCTCATAAGAAAACTCCCAAAGGATAATATTGAAAAGCGCCTTAAGCTGGATGATGAGGTAGCGCTTGAATATTACCGGCTCCAAAAGATGGAAGAGGCAAAGATAGGTCTTGAACCTGCTGGAGAATGGGAGATTTCACCAACAAAAGAAGCAGGTATCCGAAGAGATAAGGATGAAGAGAAGTCTCCTCTTTCAGAGATCATTCAGATTCTCAATGAGCGATTCGGCACTGATTTTACTGAAGCAGACCGTCTATTCTTCGAGCAGATAGTTGAAGACTGTGTAATGGATGAAGATCTCGGTACCCACGCCCGTGCTAACACATATGATAATTTCAAATACCCTTTTGAAGATGCCTATAAAGATAAGGTCATTGACCGTATGGATCAAAATCAGGAGATGTTCAATAAACTCATGGAAGATGGAGACTTTTCCACTCTGGTGTTTAATGCCATCATGAAGGAAGTCTATAAAAGGTTTAATGCCGAGAAGATGGACGGAATTTGAATTCGGAAGGTCTTCAACCAATAACTGTCGCAGGTAAGTCCTATTTTTAGAATATTATGAAAAAAAAGGAAAAGATAAGGAGAAGTTAAAAGAGAAAGAATTTGAGGAGTCAGATGAACTTTCAGACTATAAAACCGAAATTCTAAATACTCTTCAAACTTTATCGGCAAATGGTTTTGAGCGTATAAGTCAAAGATTATTAAGGGAAGCTGGATTTGAGCAGGTAATAGTATCTGGAAGGTCAGGGGATGGTGGTATCGATGGGCATGGGATATTACAAATTAATCCTTTTGTAAGCTTTAAGGTCCTATTCCAATGTAAAAGATATAAAGGTTCTGTATCAGCTTCTCAAATCCGGGATTTTAGAGGGGCCATGATGGGAAGAGCGGACAAGGGAATAATATTAACCACAGGAAGTTTTACTTTAGATGCCAAAAAGGAGGCCCGAAGGGATGGCGTCCCTCCAATAGAGATTATTGATGGAACTAAATTGACAGAGATGTTTGAACACCTGGAATTAGGTCTAAAGCCCAAAAAGGAGTATGAAGTGGATTACGCATTTTTCGAAGATTTTAAGAAATGATAATGAATCATGAACTATCATAAAGAAATAGAAGAGGCAAAAGACTTTCTTGATAAAAAAATGAAGCATATGAGGTTAAATCTAAATAAGAAGAAAATAATTGATTATTCTGTCGGAAGCCGTACTAATAATGAAGATCTCTTTTATTTAAACATAGCGATATCATCGAACATCTTGCGGCTTATATCCGGAACGGTTACGTCCTTTGCAGGATAGCCAACCACAAGAATCATGAAAGGACGCTCATTAGCAGGCCGGTCCAGAATCCTGTTCAGGAATTTCATGGGGCTTGGTGTGTAGGTCAGTGATACGAGACTGGCATTATGGATTGCTGAAATTAATATGCCGGTTGCAATACCGACGGATTCAAGAACATAGTAATGTTTGATTTTCTCTCCATCAGGACCCATGCCGTAAAGCTGTGAAAAAATGGCAATCAGGTATGGCGCGGTCTCCAGGAAAGGTTTCTGAGCGGAGGTCCCCAGTGGAGCCAGAGAGTGCAACCATTCATCAGGTGCTCGTCTTGAATAAAATTCATGCTCAACCTTTTCCGCTGCCTGCCGGATCTGTTTCTTAAGAGTCAGGTCTTCAACGACCACAAATTTCCAGGGCTGCATGTTTGCGCCGCTGGGAGCGGTTCCGGCCGTACGAAGACAGTTTTCTATAATTTCACGAGGTACCGGCCTGTCAGAGAATTGGCGGATTGTTCGTCGGCGCTGCATATCCTCATAAAACGCCTTGGAACGTCTCTTCATCTCCCCTTCCGGGTATTCTATGTAGTCCATAGGCAGGTTTTAAAGTGCGACGGCCATATGCCCCGATACTTCAAGTTCACGAATACATCGCTCCGAACTGATCCAGGTCACATGACCGTCGTATTGTTGTAATTGCTCTGTGAATCCGCCCTGTCTTACTCGCTTAACCATGCATCGGCAGGCGTCCAATGATTAAGAGCGCCACCGAAATTCGTACCCCGGACTGACGGATACATGACATGGATATTGGAAAATGTCCAAAGGGGAATCACCACGGACTTATCAGACATAAGCCTGACCGCTTTTTTGATAAGACCCTTTTGTTCATTAAAATCAGGCACTACCTCGGCCTTGGAAAGGAGCTCCTGCAATTCAGCCGGTCTGGTTATTACGGGGAGACGAGCCGCCCCATCCTTATACAGACTATTAAGCTCCTGGGTAAGATTAATGGGCGTGGCCTGCCCAAAGACTACAATGGCATTCTTCCAGCCCTTAAGCATTGTTTTAAAATAGTTGCCCCCGTCCATAAAATCAATATCAATATCAATACCCACTTTTAAAAGGTCTTGCTGTAATGCAGCCATAGTATCCCTTGCCGCCGCAGAAGTGCCAACGAGAAACTTGGTCTTTAAACCATTAGGGTAACCCGCTTCTTTGAGCAGTTGCCTTGCCTTCTCCGGGTTATAGAGACGGCCTTTCAGGTCAGGGTTGTAACCGTTGCATTCATTTGGAGAATACTGATTAACAGGGTTCCAAAATCCATGTCCAAGGGCTTGTGTAATCGCCTGCCTGTTAATGGCATATTCTATGGCCTCCCGTACCTTCTGGTTGGCAAAGATGGATTCCGGATTAGCAGTATCTCCTGCCAAAGCCCTTATCCCACCGGGATAACTGGCATATTTAAAACCCTCCTTTATAAGCATAGCCGCCTCTTTCTCAGGTGTCTCCCACAATACATGCCCCTCCTTCGCCCTCAGAGAAGTCACTGCGGTCGTTTTGTCCTTGATGTAGTGTGTCTCTATACCGTCCAGATAGGGCTTTCCCTTTTGCCAGTATCCGTCAAACTTTTCGTATTTCAAAATGACATCGCGTTGATATTCTACAAACTTAAAGGGACCGGTCCCGACCGGATTCTTTTTGGCCCATTTTTTACCCTTTTTCGTCTTGGCCTTTTCTATCACTTTCGGCGAAACCATCATGCCGTTGAAACCTGCAAAGGTCCATAAAAGAACGTTCTTGAATTCTGATAGATTGAGTCGAATTGTGTAATCGTCAATGATATCCACTGATTCTATTATTTTTATCTCCGAACCAAGGACACCACTCTTTCGCTCTAAAATATTCGCTTTGGCTACAGCAGCGTTAAAATCAGAACCATCATGGAACTTAACTCCCTTCCGAAGTTTAAAAGTGAGGGACTTGTAATCAGGACCATATTCCCAGGATGTGGCCAGATACGGGGCTGGCTCCCCATTTTTACTTATATTTGTGAGTGGCTCCATACATGCGTAGAAGTCAATGATCTCAGGACCCGCAATACTCGAAGGCCATCCAATAACTCTTGGGGACCTTCCGGAAATGATCTTCAATATCCCGCCACGTTTTGGCTCTTCCGCATACACCTGTGTGGAAAAGCCCACCAGACAGGTCACAGCGACTGCCAGGATCAGAAAGGAAACACCATGTCGTTTAACAGAACTCTTAATCTTCATTGCTAGTCCCTCCTAAAATAAAATGTTGACGCTTAACAAAGAAATTTACTATGCCAAAATACTACTTGATAAATATTAATCGGCTGAAAAGGGATGATGGGGAAATAGCTTTTCCTGAGAGCAAGTATATGGAAAACCGATTATCATGTCAATGTTGACATATCATTAATTAATGTTTCATTTTTTTAATAGACATTTGTCGATACTGCAACTAATTGGCAGTAACATCCGATCTTATTTAAATCCAACAGGGTGCCTTTATCACTGTGTAATATCAACAAGATATATTATTCTGTCTCATATGATCTTCTTAGACTTGACAATGATTTATACAACTTGGGCAGGAAACATATTATTGACACACACGCACAATTTCCCTATACTCCCTTTCCCATTGACTATTTATTCAAGTGATTCATAAATGCCCTTCCACAGGACCGGGCTTTCTGGAGATTATTAAATATATTGGAGGATTCATGATAACAAAAAACAACTACAAGGAAGATCTTGATCGGGCTGTTGCAGTGTTCGAGACCAATATGGGGACATTTGAGGTGGAGCTCTATGCGAAGGAATGCCCTGAGACGGTCTGGAACTTTATCAATCTCGCGGAAGGAAGGCAGGAGACCGAAAGAGGCGGAAACTTCTATGACGATCTGACATTTCACCGAGTCATCGACGGATTTATGATCCAGGGAGGCTGTCCCTTTGGTAACGGTACTGGTGGTCCCGGTTACAGGTTCGGCGACGAATTTGATCCTTCCTTACGGCATGATATTGAAGGCGTGCTTTCCATGGCAAATGCAGGTCCCGGCACAAACGGGAGCCAGTTCTTTATCACCCTTGCCCCGACCCCGCACCTGGATGACCGGCATTCTGTTTTCGGTAAGGTAATTAAGGGGATGGATGTTGTAAGGGAGATCGGTTCCGTGGAAACAGATCCCACGGACAGGCCGAAAAAACCAATGATTATAGACAAGGTGACCATCCAGAGATGAGCTTTTCCTCTCTGATAGATAAGTGGGCGGTGAAAATACATTTTCGCGTATGCCTTTGACTAGTTGAGAGGGTCTTTTCTTGTTCGTTCCCTTGATAATTAAAATAAACTGTGCTGAGCGATGGCGCATCGACATGTGGATCAATACTTTTTTCAGCTAAGGAGGTGTTTGAATGGCAAGTGAAAGTTATTTAGACGGGATAAAAGTTCTGATCGTGGATGATGAAGTTGATATCTTGGAGACGCTGGAAGATCTGCTGATAATGTGCAATGTCGTGACGGCATCCACCTTTGATGAAGCTAAAGATCTTTTGGAGAGCCAGCCTTTCGATATTGCCATCCTGGACATCATGGGTGTTGAAGGATATGAGTTGTTGGATATTGCTAACAAACAAGGAATTACCGTAGTAATGCTGACTGCTCATGCACTAAGTCCGGAAGACACCATGAAATCGCATAAGGGAGGAGCGGCCTCCTATATCCCAAAGGAGGAGATGGCCAACATTACCACCTACTTGAGCGATGTGCTTGAGGCCAAGGAAAAGGGTAAAGATCCCTGGTGGCGCTGGTTTGAGCGTTTTGGCGACTTCTTTTCAAATGCCTTTGGGCCGAGATGGTATGAAAAAGACAAATCCTACTGGGATAGATATATGGACCCACGCGCTTAACTGATAAAATATATGAATTAAAAACCCCCGATTTAAAACCAGCCAGATCCCATTAACAGTTATAGGTCATCCCCTGATCAATCGGGATGATCTGCCTTATGATCTCTTTTAGTCTTTACATTCTGCGCTTACCTCCTCCGCGTTATGGTGGCAATACAAAATTATCTCTGCCTGCAAGAACCCCCGGCAATATCCATTCTCTCAAGGCTATATCTATTCCGTGTGGAGTATTATGGTACAGGTGAAGGCGCCTTTGAAAATTTACAGTTTTTGGTTTGATTAATAAGGAAGATAGTGTATATATTAAAGGGTTAAGCCTCAATTGTATTTAATCCAACTTTCCGGGTTTATCAGGTATAAATAAATGACAACACATGATAAAAGAAAAAAACCAAGAATCGACACTCACAACCTGTTGTCTTATGTCTGTCTTGATGAAAACAGTCAGGTATTAACGCAAGGAATGGGAAGGACTTTGAATGTTAGTGAAGGGGGAATCCTATTGGAAACACATGTCCCTCTTGATCAGGAACATATTATATCTCTGACAATAAGTCTGGAAGACGAGATAATGGATATCAAGGGAAAGATCACTTATCACAAGAAACTCGAAGATGGGATGTTTGAATCCGGTATCCGGTTTATCGATATGGATGAGACACAACGTCAGATTATTAAACAATACACAATAATATTCCAGGGAGAAAGGGATAACTTGCGAGAGAGCTAGACCTGATCTCACGTATCCGATCACTTTTAATGAGAGGATTGAATGTCTGCCAAAGAACATATACAGTCTTTATTAAAAGAAGCCGAGATTTATCGATCTCAGGGTCTCTTCGATCAGTCCAAAGAGAAATATATCGAGATCCTCGAATACATCGAGAAAAATAAGGTGGCTCTCAAGGACAATAAAATAATTGATGCTATTAAAGAAAAAATACGGGAAGTGGACGAGAAGCTGACCGAGATAGAAGAATCCACAGATACCCCTGAGCTGGCTCAGGAAGTTCAAAGTCTTATCAGCAACTTGTTCTCGTTTTCAAAAAATAAAGATACGGCGGCAATCGAGGGAGCTGTTGCCATGGCTAAGTTTGGTCAATATGAAAAAGCCTTGGAAGAATTTGAAATGCTTATTAATGAAGGAGCTCTTCCTCTTATGGCCGCCATGAACATGCTCAGGTGTCATCTGTCTCTTGCTACACCGGAGGCGGCCATAACTCAATTCAAACGATGGGTGTCGCGTGACGAATTAGGGCAGGGAGACTTGAGATACTTACGTAACTTTATTAGTGATCAATTAGAGAAAAGGGGTATTAAAACAGAACTCCCTCAGGTAGGCGAGATAATCTCCGGTGAAAAAAAGACTGAGGAAGTAGATGAGGGTGTGCTTGATCTGTCTTCCATCGGGATCGAATTGGAGAGCGGCCCCCGTCAAGGAGATATGGTGGAGTTCGATGTTACTTTTCAATCGGGTAATACTGTTAGCGTCATTATTCCCTCTAAGCAGAAGGACATGGCCGATCTTTTCAAACCCGGAAGTCAGCTGTCAAAGGTGCAATGTTGTTCTGCTCTGGCCGTATTCAACAGCTGCGGCCAAGTTGCCGGAATATCAAAAATAGAGTCAGGCCCCAATCGAGGGAATTATTCCTTGGACATCACAATAACCGAAGAGTAACCATTGCTTAGAAAGATTATTCATTCAGACAATCAATCGCAAAATGCGATATTGACTTTATTGGCCAAACAGTACTTTTTAGAAGGCGGTAGATAGATCCTATGGCTGTTTTCAACGTAAGAGAGAGAGTGATCGAGTGCAAGCTAGTCTTTTATGGACCTGGAAGATGTGGCAAGACAACCAATCTGGAATATATCTACAAGGCAGGGAAAAAATACACTACCAGCGATATGGTCTCCATAGATACCAAAGGTGATCGCACCCTCTTCTTCGACTTCCTTCCCATTGGCTTAGGTAAGATAAAAGGTTGCGAGGTTACGGTTCAGCTATATACCGTGCCTGGACAGCAAAAATACAGCTCTACCAGAAAGATGGTCCTCAAGAATGTGGACGGTGTGGTATTTGTTGCAGATTCCCTTGAGGTCCGTAGAAAAGCAAACGTGATCTCTTTGAAAGATTTGCAACAAAACTTGGCAGAACAGAATATGAATATTTTCAAGATTCCGTTGATTTTCCAGTATAATAAGAGGGATCTGGGCGCGGAAGGTCTTCCGATCTTACCCATTGAGGTCATGGAAAAAGACCTTAACGGCAAGCTCAAGGTCCCATATTGTGAGGCAAGCGCCTTGAAGGGTGATGGCGTAGGCGCTACTCTAAAAAAATGCCTGGCGCTCACATTGAGTCATCTTCAAAAAGAGTTACAATGGTCACGGTAGGGATCCGCTATGAATGATAAAACAGCGCTCTCAGGAAATTTGAATTTTATTGGCCTGGCAGATGTATTTCAAATACTTGGCGGGAACAGCAGCACCGGAATACTGAGGATTACGAACCAGTATACCCCAAATCCCGGCGAGATATATTTTGTGAACGGTAATCCGGTAAATGCTACCAATGAGCCCCAGCATGGTATCGATGCTGTTTACTCCCTCTTTGGATGGACCGAAGGAAGATTTGAATTCCATGAAAAAACGATCCAGGTAAAACAGGAGATCAAGCACAGCAGAATGGAGATTGTCCTCGATGCCCTGAGGATGGTGGACGACGGGGTGATCGAGAAGGTGGGCCCACCCTCTCTGGATAAAACTCCTATTATACAAAAGGACGGAGCCAAATATATTTCAGGTGAGTCTCTGCCGATTATTAAAGGACCCTTCACAGACTATTCCTATGTCGTTAATGAAGAGGGTTTTCGTGATGGAGAAAATATTGTCAAAGCAGGCAAGTATGGGAAGTGGATCTGGGTCATTCTGGAAGGTATGGTGGATGTAACAAGGGAAATGGCCGGTGGTGAATCTATGACCGTGGCTCGACTTGGCCAGGGAAGTTATATCGGAACTTTCGGCGCATTATTATTCGAAAAGTATTCCCGAAGTTCTTCCGTAACTGCCATAGGCGATGTTTGGCTGGGTCTGCTGGACACTGAACGGCTTGCAAGAGAGTATACATCTCTATCGCCTGAATTCAAAGGGCTTCTTCTCAGCCTGGATAACAGACTGAAAAAGATTACAGACAAGGCTGTAGGTCTATACACGAAAGAAAAAGAGTCTATCCTTTTGACAAAAGATATGGGGGAAATCATAGAAAAGGGCTCTTCCAAACAAGAGGTCTTCACAATAACCGAAGGAACGGCATATCTGGTCGGGCAGAGTGCGAAAGGTATTATCCCGCTGTTGACTCTTGATAAAGATGATGTCTTCGGGAACGTGCCGTTCCTGGATATCGGCCATGAACCACGGTCTGCCGCTGTACTGTCATCAAAGGATCTGAAAGTAAATGCGCTTGATACGGGAAGCCTTCAGAAAGAATATGATCAGCTCTCAGGCACATTGAAAAACCTTATCAATAATGTAACCACCTGTATCTCCATATCAACCAGACTGGTCCATCATCTAAAAGATTCAGGTAGTCCTGCCAAACAATAGCCATCTTATAAAACCATGCCTCACCGGCGCTAATAAGGTTAAACTCAACTTTTATTCTCTGTGGAATAAGTTCATATATATTTTCTTCGACAATGGCGTCATCAATTGCTTCCTGGCTTATGTGGATACTATCCTCAGAGGGGATAAGGTGTAGTCGATGTTTGTTTCCCAGCATGTCAATAATTCCTTGGAATACATATAGATCAGAAGGGAAATTAAAGACGTCGCTGACAATCTTGGTTCGTTCCGGACGTGCTCGCAGGGCGGCAACAGTAAGTTTAAAAAGGTTGACGGAGGTGCTATCGGTAACAGTAACCTCATATTCTTGAGCTCCAATCAGTTTTGAGATACTATCTCCTATGGATTTATGAGTCGGCATCCATTCGCGATGGACTCCGGTCATCTCCTTTCCCCAGCCATCAATCCGGTCTTTCATATAATAGGATCGAGACAATGGAACGCAATATCATGATGGAGATTTCATTGACATACAAGATCCTTTTCCCTATACTTTTTTTATATAAAAAGGAATTCAGGCCTATTAGCCGGGCGTTGTTTCATCCCCGCAATGCGGGGATTCCATATTAAATAAAAGATACCTAAGGCCAGGCTATACAAAAGATGTCCTAATTGCTTGGTCTTAAGGTACAGGAGAGATTAAAATGAAGAAAAAAGTGATACTTGCCTTTTCAGGCGGATTAGATACAAGCTTCTGTGTACTCCACCTGATGAAAAATGGCTTTGATGTGGTTACGGCCACAATAGATACAGGAGGCTTAAGCAATGAAGATCTGACGCAAATAGAAGCCCGCAGCAATGAACTAGGCGCAGTAAAACACATACATGTTGACGCTAAAAAAGATATCTTTGATGAAATCATCTCCCACCAGATAAAGGCAAATGGACTTTATGAAGGTATTTACCCCAATATGTGCTCTGATCGTTATACTATCGCCAAACATCTTATTAGAGTGGCGAAAAAAGAGAACACAGGGTTCGTATCTCACGGATGTACGGGCGCAGGGAACGACCAGGTAAGGATCGATGTTACTCTAAACACATTGGCTTCGGACTTAAAGATTATTGCTCCCATAAGGGAGTTGATGATTACAAGACCTGAAGAAATTGAATACTTGGAAAGCAACGGTTTTTCCGTAGATAACAAAGTAAAAAGGTATACGATCAATGAAAACGTCTTTGGAGTTACTGTGTCGGGAAGTGAAATTGATGAAGGCAAAGAACCTGCTGACGAATCCTGGCAAATAACAAGAGTAACGGAAAAAGAACCTGAATACGTAACCATAGAATTCAATGAAGGAGCCCCCGTTTCCTTGAACGGTAAAAAGATGCACGGCTCGGATATTATGGTTGAATTAAATAAGACTGCCGGAGCACATGGTTATGGTCGTGGTATCTATTATGAAGATGAGACCATTGGGATTAAAGGAATCCAGGCATTTGAAGCTCCAGGTTTATTGCTGTTAATAGAAGCTCATAAAGCCTTAGAAAAAGCAGTCCTTACTAAAAGACAGCAGAAAATGAAAGCATTTCTTGGCAATGAATGGGCAGATCTCGTTTTCAACGGGCTGTTTTACGAACCTCTGGTTAATGATATCCATGCATTTAATGACGCAAACCAGAAAGTGGTAACCGGGACTGTCAGAATGAAGATCGAGGAAAAAAGTGTAATGCCCTGTGAAATACAAACAGAGTATTCATTGATTGATGAAAAGATAGGGAGCTACGCTCAAGGCGGGACATGGGAAGGCAAAGAAGCAGAAGCGTTCATAAAATTCCATGGCATGCAGCAGAGAATAGCATTCAATAGAAAGTAAAGAACCCGGTGCGTCTGGTTTGGCTCAACCCTGAAAAACTAGATCAAACTGCCAATCAGAAGCACCGCTATAAAAAGGCTGCTTGATAATGCTTGAGGTGACAACAACCTTGACACCCGCCGCTATTGAACTGGTTTTATGGATACGGAAAAAGAATCATTCGGCATATCTTTCACACCGAAAGAGACAAATTAACAACTTAGGTAAATCACCTTAACTATCGTTGTAGGGTTAATCGCTTAGCCGTTTCTGATGAGTTGCCAGAGGTAGAGAAATATGTTTAAATCGTTTTGGAAACAAAATCCCCCTTTACCAAGCAGGTGGCTTCGTGGTAGTTCATTGATGATTGATACTTTAGAAAGTGTAACAACTTATATGTGTATGAGGGCCTGGTCATGGTAAAAAACGATCTGTTAGACGGGAAAAGAATTCTCATAGTAGATGATGAGCCTGATGTATTGGAGACATTGGAAGAGTTGTTGCCGATGTGTGATGTTGTAAAGGCCTCCAGCTTCGATGAAGCCAAAAATCTATTGGAAACCCAATATTTTGATATGGCTATTCTTGATATTATGGGGGTTGCCGGTTTTAAATTATTAGAAATTGCCAACGAGAAAAAGATAATGGCCATTATGTTGACAGCCCATGCATTGAGTCCTGAAAATATTGTAAGATCCTACCGAGGAGGGGCGGCCTCATATGTGCCCAAAGATGAGATGGCCAATATTACAACCTATTTGAATGACATATTGGAAGCCAAAGAGAAAGGGAAAAATCTTTGGTGGCGCTGGCTTGACAGATTAGCTTCCATTTTAGCAAAAAAGTTCGGTCCTGATTGGCAAAAAACCGACAAAGGGTTTTGGGAAGAGTTTTAGGTTTGGCAGCTAGCAGAGCCCGATTAATTAAAGCCATGTTCTTTGGGCCTGGATTATTTTTTTTAAAGTACTTCTCCCACTATAGAGATGACAGGCCACAAAATGACCTTGAGAAACCGCATTCAATGAAATATCTTCTTTGTCACAAATATCGATCATTTTAGAGCATCTTGGATGGAAGAAACATCCTTGTGGACGCTGGGAAGGGCTAGGGGTATCTCCTTGTAAAATAATGGGGTTCCAGCCTATCTCTACATCAGGGACAGGAATGGCCGACATTAGGGCCTGAGTGTAAGGATGAAGAGGAGAAGAGAAAAGATTCTCAGAAGGTGCCACCTCAACAATTTTTCCCAGATACATCACGGCTACCCTGTCAGAAATCTGACGGACAACACTTAAGTCGTGGGAAATAAACAGAATGGACAAGTTGAGGTCATTCTTTAGGATCACAAGAAGATTAAGAATCTGGGCCTGAATCGACACATCAAGCGCTGAAACCACTTCATCTGCCACAAGGAAAATTGGCTCTAAAGCGATCGCCCTGGCGATGCAGATCCTTTGTTTTTGCCCTCCGCTAAACTGGTGAGGGTATCTCTCCATATGGCTCTTTTCCAATCCAACCTTTTTAAGAAGGTCTGCAACACGGTCAGACGTATCGCTTTTATTGGAGACCATACCATGAACCTTGAGAGGTTGGCTGATGATCTCAAAGACAGTCTTCCTCGGATTAAGTGAGGAGGCAGGATCCTGAAAGATGATCTGCATCTTCTTCCTATGAGACTTTAATCTCTCCTGGGAGAGGTTGGTAATATCCTGGTCCTCGAAAAAGATTTTTCCCGATGTTGGCTCTTCCAAGCGAATAATCGTTTTTCCCAGAGTGCTTTTTCCACACCCACTTTCTCCAACCAGGCCCAGGACCTCGTTTCTATGGACGAAAAGGTTGATATTATCAACCGCCCTGACAAGTGATTTCCCAGGCCCCAATGAAAAAAAGGAAATTCTCTTTTCTTCTGAATAGTATTTTGTGAGTTTGTAAGTTTTGAGGAGATAATCGTTCAATTTAAAAACCCTTTTCCTTTCATTCATATTTCAGGCACCGAACCAGATGATCAGGGGAATAGGATACAAATTCTACAGAGCCTGTTTTCTCACAGCCATCGAGCTTTTCAGAGCATCGCGGATAAAACTTGCACTTATCAGGCCAGTCTATGTGACTCCCCATTACGCCTTCGATGCTGTAAAAATGTTCTTGCTTCTTGTCGTGTCTTAGAATCGATTGAAAAAGGGCTTTTGTATAAGGGTGTTTTGGATTTAAAAACAGTTCGCTGGTTTGGGCCGTTTCAACAATCTCTCCAGCGTATATAACGGCAACACTATCACAGAGGTTGGCAACAATGCCCAGGTCGTGGGTGATAAAGAGGACGGAAGTCTGATATTCCGTGCTCAGGTTTTTCAGTAACTGCAGGATCTGGGCCTGGATCGTCACATCCAGGGCAGTAGTAGGTTCATCAGCAATGATCAACTTTGGACTACAGCTAAAGGCAATGGCAATGACAACTCTCTGACGCATTCCTCCGCTTAGCTGATGGGGAAATTTTCGTATATTTTTTTTGGGGTCCGGGATGCCGATATTATGCAACATTTCTATAGCAATCAGTTCAGCCTCTTTTTTGTCGTACCCTTTGTGAAGTCTTAACACATCAATCATTTGTGGTCCGATTCTGAAGGCAGGATTGAGGGATGTGAGGGGGTCCTGAAGTATCATGGAAATATAGGATCCTCGGATAATTCGAATTTCGTCCTCTGATAAGTTCAATAGATTCTTCCCTTCGAAAATGATCTTTCCCGACGCAATCTTTCCCCCTTCGGGGACGAGTCGGAGAATAGAGAGACCTATCATCGATTTCCCACCACCTGATTCCCCAACCAATCCGACAATCTGTCCTTTTTTTACATCTAAACTTACCCCGTCGATGGCTTTCAGGGTTCCTTGGGCGAGGTGAAAGAAGACCTGAAGGTTCTTAACGCTCAGGAGAGGATCGCTCATTTCATACCCATTACTTTTAACCTGGGATCGAGAACTTCTCGGAGTCCATCTCCCAGGAGATTAAGTCCCAGCACACTTATGATAATACATATCATGGGAAAAACCATGATCCACCAGGCTTGATGTATGTAAAGCCTTCCAAGGGCAATCATCTGGCCCCAAGCTGGGATTGAGGCTTCCACACTCAAACCTACAAAACTCAGGATAGCCTCTACAATGATCGCAATTCCCATTTCCAAAGTCACCAGAACAATCAACAGAGGGACAATATTAGGAAAGACCTCTTTCACAATAATCCGTAAGTTGCCTAAAGCGATGGCCCTGGCGGCAAGAATAAAATCCTTTTCTCTGATATTGAACACCTCTCCTCTTATGACACGACAGAACCGGGTCCAATCTACAAGTATGATAGCGAGTGCAACCTTTGTGATTCCCGTTCCCAATACGGCCATGAGAACAATAGAAAGAAGGATGGGTGGGAAAGAGATCCAGACATCTACGAATCTGGAGATCAGGTTGTCTACAGCGCCACGGTAATAGCCGGCAAGAAGTGCTAAGGTAACCCCTATGAGGCCCGCAAAAAATGTTCCCACAACAGCGACAAACATGGCCACTCTTGACCCATATAAAAGTCGGCTAAATATATCTCTTCCCAATGAGTCCGTCCCCAAGATATGATTAGTGTCTCCTCCCTCTATCCAGAAGGGTGGTTTTTTTGTTGCTGTAAGTTCCTGTTCATTGGGATCATGGGGGGCGATATAAGGCGCACTAATCGACGTAAATGCGAGTAAAAGCAGAACGATCCCCCCAAAAAGAACTTTCCCGTTGGACAAGAATCTTTTGATCTGTAGGAATTTTTCTTTCCTTTTTTTTTCCACTTCTAGTTATCACCCATAGCGTATCTTGGGATTAATGAAGGTGTAAAGCAGATCGACAATTAGATTAACGATAACAAATATAAAGGCAAGGACCAGAACGACCCCCTGAATCAGGGGGAGATCTCTCGTGATGATTGCCGTGACAGCCAGTTTTCCCAATCCTGGCCAGCTATAAATGATCTCAACAAGAACAGTACCACCCATTAAAAATCCAAACTGTACCCCTACAATGGTCGTAGTGGGGATAAGGGCATTTCTCAAGGCATGAATGAAAATCACCACCCTTTCTGCGAGGCCTTTAACCCGTGCCAGTAATATATAGTCCTCTTTTACAACTTCCAGCAGGCTGGATTTAATCACACGGATCACAATGGCAGTGAGGGGTAAGGCCAGGGAGAAAGCGGGAAGTATCAGGTGTAAGAAGACACTATAAAACCCCTTAAAATCGAATTTTATTAAACTGTCCACCAGGAAGAATCCCGTAATATTTATTAGTGTATCGGTGGAGGCTATTCGGCCCGAAATGGGGAGAACGTGCCAAAAGACGCCAAAAAAGATAATAAAAAGAAGACCCCATAAAAAATCTGGGATAGCGAGCCCCAGGACCGCCATGAGGCTGCCCAGTTTATCTAAAAAAGTATCTTTCTTCATTATAGATAGGGTGCCGATGAAGATTCCCAGGATGAGGGCAATGGCAGTGGCAGCCAGAACAAGTTCAAGTGTGGCGGGAAGCCTTTCTATTACCAATTCCATCACATCCTGTTTCATATGTATCGAAACCCCAAAATCGCCTTGTACCACATTTATAAGCCAGATGCCGTATTGGATAGGAATCGCTTTATCCAATCCATATTGGGCTTTCAACTCTATTATGTCCTGCTGTGTAGCTTGAGGGGGAAGCATCATAGCAATGGGATTACCCGGGATTACACGCAAGATGACAAAAGTAATGATTGATACCCCAAAAAGCGTAGTTATAATGTAAAGCAATCGCTTGATAATATACTTTAAGTTCATGATGTCTCTTAAAAAGAGAATGGGATCTTCAAAGATCCAAGGCCACTTGAAGATCCCATAAATACCTGATTTCGGATGTGCCTATTACATTATATCCATTCCATGTAATAGGGTAGGATCCAATTGTTTGCATAGGGCTTAAATCTCAGATTCTTTTTATAAACAATCGGCTGTTTACGTTGATAAAGAGGGATAACCATCCCATGGTTGACGATATACCATTCCGCACTCTTGTATAGCTGCATTCTCTTTTTATAGTCTCCTTCAGAGAGTAAGGGCCCAATAAGGGCATCCACATCCTCTGTATCCCACGTCGAATGGGGAGAGGGTCCGAACATGGTGTGCCCCGTAGAGTTCTCCGGGTCACCCGTGGCATTACCCCATACGTAGAAGGCAATAGGAGCTAATTGGTCAGCAGCGCGCAATTCAAAGTGTTTGGCAATATCGTAGACCTCAATTTTCGCGTCAATGCCAACCTTTTTCCACATCCCGACCACGGCCTGAACCACCTCGAAGTCCTTTGCTACAAAGCCATTGGTTGTTTGAACCGTAAACTTGACAGGGTTTTCCTTGGAGTATCCTGAAACAGCCAAGAGCCTCTCTGCTGTTATGGGATCATAGGGTATAGTTAGATCAGGGTTGTAAGCAGCATACTCGGGACAGTTCAACCCGTAAATGGGAATCCCCATATCCTGTAGAACATATTTTACAATCGCCTCTCTGTCGATGGCCATAGTGGCTGCCAATCGAACATTCTCGTCAAGCATAGGTTCAATGTCATTGACAAAGAAATGTACCACATCTGAGACCGGTTGAGCCACGGTTTTTAAATTGGGGTTTTTCCCAAGTCGAGTAAACTCTTCAACAGGAACTTCAAAAGTCAGGTCAGAGCTGCCTGATTCGATTTCAGCAACCCTGGAGGTGGGTTCGGTAACGAACCTGAAAGTTGACTTTTTTATCTTGGCAGGACCTCTCCAGTAGTCTTCAAAGGCCGTCAGTTTTAGGTGGCTGCCTTTGATATGTTCTGCGACGGAATAGGGGCCGGACCCAATTGGTTTCCTTAAGAAACCCTGAAGACCAACCTTATCGAAATATTTCTTGGGGTACACGTATGAGCCGAGAAAGCACAGCCATGCAATCATGGAAGGAAAAGGTTTTGACAGTTTGCAGCGAATGGAGTGTTTTCCAGTTACCTTGGTTTCTTCGATCGCGCCCCAAATAAATTGAAGAACCATGCCCTCACTCTTCATGCGATCAAAGGAGAATTTTACGTCTTCAGCGGTCAGCTCGTCTCCATTATGAAATTTCACCCCTTTCTGGATCTTTGCCTCGAAGCGCAGTTTGGCCTTATCAGTGTACCCATACTCGCTGAATATCTCTGGTATAATCGTTAGATCCTGCTTTTGGGTCGTGAACTGGTCAAAGACACATTTCCACGGGCTTTGAGCAGTCGGGAAGACAGAATTCATGGCATCCCAGGATGGGATATCGGCATTATAAGCAATGGTAAGGCCCCTGTCTGCTGCGAATGCGTCTCTGACAAAACTATTCATCATGGCCCCGCTACTAAAGGCCAACGCTCCTGCACCAGAATACTTCAGAAATGTTCGACGGTCAATCTTTTTCATTCCTTTCTTTTCCATAGCACCCTCCTTTACTCAATTTTTATGTATGGTTTTAATGGCCAGTAAAATGGTTAGATTCCCTTTCCCTCCTTTTACTTTCATGTTATTGAATATAAGGTTTCTCTTTTTTATCCCCACATTGGGTGTTCATATTTAAAAAGTGCATCTCCTTTTCTCGTGTCATCAAAATCCGGCTTGCTCTTCATATCCTTCCCACATTTATAGGCATAAATACCTCTTTACGTCCTGTGGCCACCAAGCCCCATGTTGCCCGCGCTTTAGTCTATATATCCTTCAATAGTTGCATGGCCGCCATGTGACCCGAGGTTGCGTTTAATCCGCCGCCTGGCCAAGTTGAATGCCCGGTCAGATACAACCGTTTTATGGGAGTTTTGTACCTTGACCACCCAATAAAGGGTCTGAACATAAAATATTGGTCCAGGTGTTGAGAGCCACCAACCATATCCCCACCGACTATGTTGGGGTTTTCATCTTCAAGATCCTGCGGTGTAAAAACGACCATCTTCCTGATTATATCCTTGATGTTGGGGGCAAACTGAGCGATCTTATCAATGATCCGGTCACAAATCGGTTCTTTCATCTCATCCCAGCTTCCGACCTTTATCTGGCCCAATGCATCGCCCTTGGGGCGGGGTGGAAAAGCCCGCACCTGGACCCACAAAGTATGTTTATCTTTCGGTGCCCTGTTTGGATCAAGGCGGGACTGCTGGGCAATGACTAAAAGCGGGCTGCTGGGGAGATGACCTTCCATAACCTGCTTGTATGTAGCGGCTATATCTGACATGTAGGGTGCTATGTGGACATAGGCAGAGTCTTTCAAATCATCATCAGCCTCCCATTCCATAGTTCGGTCAAGTGTGAGGTGGATCATCATAGTGCCCGGGCCGAAACGATACTTTTTGGACTTGATTACGAACCCTTCCGGGAGTTCTTTCTGGTCCACCAATTCGATGAACTGCTTGGGTGTGACACAAGCCACCACCGCCTTTTTGGCATGATAGGTGCTGCCATCTGCTGTCTTGACCCCAAAGGCCTTTCCGTTGCTGACCACTACCTCGGTCACCGCCTGTCCCAAAATGAACTGGCCGTCCCTTGCCCTAATTGCCTGGACCATGGCATTGATCAGGTTGCCTACCCCACCCTTTGAAAGAGCCATGCCGTTTAAATGATCAGCAGCTGATTCCAGAAACGAAAAGGTTGCCCCGCCAGCGCAGTCCGGGCTTAGACCTAAGTGGAAGGCCCACGGAGACAGGAGAGCTTTGACCTCGTCGCTTACGAACCGTTCGTCCAGAAAATGCCGCGGCGACATGATCAGAACCCGGGCCAGATCCAGCATTTCTCGATAGCCGAGTTTGCGATAAATTTTCCAGAACTGCATGGCCGACTTAAACGACGGCATTGGCATCTGGAGGAAAGGAAAGAGATAGGGCGCAACCTTTTGAAAGTATGAGATCAACTCTCTCCAAGAGTCTGCATCATTGGGAGAGTAACGTTCGAATTCCTGAATTGTCTTGCCGGCATCTGTGTAAACCCGAATACATTTGCCGTTTGGAAAGACACTGGAGAAAGGTTGACTGCCCACAACAACGTCAAACCCGTTTTTGTGGAATTCATCCTTAAAGTCGGCATAGACACGGGAGCCCATGAAGAGGCCGATATTGGTGGCAAAGAGATCATGATGAAAGTCGGGTTCGACGATATCCCCGGTCTTGGCCGCACCGCCAGGGACTTCTGACCGCTCGATTAACAAGACCTTAAGACCGGCATTTTGGAGGTATAATGCGGCGGTCAAACTGTTGTGCCCGGCGCCGATAATGATAACGTCAGCATCATGTTCCATTATTTATTCACCTCCAATCCATTGAACCAGGCGACAATATCTCTCAGTGTGTCTTCATAGTTGCTTGACCAGATCTCCTCGTTAAAGATCTCCACGTCATAGCAACCGTCGTATCCGGATGCTTCCACCTTCCGGATCAACATATCTAAGGGAATGACGCCTTGGCCTGGCAACAGCCTTTTGTCCACGCCAAGCGTCTCGACATTCCAGTCGGCCACGTGCACACCTAAAAGATCGCCGCCCATCTGTTCGATCAGTTCGTTAATGTCGGGCTCCCACCAGCTATTGTATAAGTCCAAAAGGATCCCAAGGCTTGAGGAGGAGAATTCTCGAACAATGCCTAAGGCCTGGCCAAGAGTTACCACCACAGACCATCGGCTGATGTCGATGGGGTGGATGGCCTCTAGGGCCATCTTGGCATCCAGATCCTCTGCAAAGGGAATAAGGGTCTCCAGGGCTTTTTTAACGTAGCCTCTTGACTCTTCCAGTTGGTTGGGCAGGGTCGGCCCCGAGACGATCAACAGGAATCCGGCGTTAATCTCTTTAGAAAGCTCCAGGGTTTTTTTGGTGTTATTAATGGCAGAATCTCGTTTAGTTTGCGTGTCGCCGGTAAACAGGCCCGCGAAGCATAGATTGAACGCCTTCATGCCCTGATCATCCAAGATATTTTTGACTTCTGACGGTTTAAAACCCTCTATTTTATCCACCCAGACACCTATGTTTTTGATGCCAAAGGAGGAGTAGTTCCGGATGGCATCTTCAAAGCCCCAGTTATTAGTGGTGATCTGACTAACCGATAATCGTGAAATATCCATCAGCATCCTCCTTTCCAAGACCTGTCAGGGCGTTAAAAAATCAGTGCCCCTGCTGAGTGCTGGCCGCTGCACTGACGTGTTTCACCGCGGATACTCCCGCAAACTCCTCACTTTTGACGACCTCTGGCCCTTCCCCGGTAAAACTCTTCAGGATCTTGATCTGTTTATCAATCGTATCCCGGGTGTGAGCAATCTGTTCTTCATCCAGGTGGCTGTATTTCCCTACGAGGGAGAGATAATCCTCCACCGGTACCGGGTTGTCTACTGGATAGGTGAGATAGACCCGGCCTTCGTCATTGATATATTCCCAGAGCGGGACCATATTAGTCTCCACCGCCTTGCGTGCCACTTCAATGAGTTTGCTCGGGTGGAAGCGCCACCCTGTCGGGCAGGGCGAAAACACATGGATATAGGCCATCCCTTTCTTGGCCGCTTCTATGGCCTTATCAAGCTTGGCGTAGAAGTCCTCCATAAAGGCCAAAGATGCAGTGGCCACGTACTCGCAGTGGTGCATGACCATGAGAAGGGGTAAAGGTTTTGCGTCCCTTGTCTTGCCCCTTAGCGCTGTTCCCACAGGTGTGGTGGAGGTCCATGCCCCGTATGGTGTGGTGCTTGAACGCTGAACCCCGGTATTCATATAACCCTCATTGTCCACACAGATATAGATCATCTGCTCACCACGTTCCGCCGCGCCTGAGAGTGACTGGAATCCCACGTCCGCAGCGCCCCCGTCACCAGCAAAAGCCAGCATGGTCACATCCCGGCCGATACGGTTGTAGTAACGTTTGGCACCCGCGAGCATGGCAGCAGTATTGGTCAATAGGGGATGAAATACAGGGGCCTTGGTGGCGGTGAGGCCGTTTACGCCCACAGAGCCCACGCCAGCGATGCAGCCAGGCGGGGTGGCCACCACCGTGTTGGAACCCACTCGGCGCAGGGTGTGCCGGATTAGCAACTCGGAATTACAGCCAAGGCAGGCCGAGATGCCTGGCACAAAAAGATCCTCCAGATCACCCCAACTGTTGAAAAGATCTGCGCCGACCTTGAGTTCTAGCGCACCGCGCGGGCAGGCCTTGACACATGCAGCGTCTCCTGCACAGAGATCGCACTTCATGACCTGGTCGCTAAGGCTATTGTAGGTTATACCACCATAGGGACAGGCAAGGGTACAGAGCTGACAATTCACGCACCTTTTCTCATCCCATTGTACGACGCCAGTGTTCACATCCTTGCTCAAGGCACCTGAAGGGCAGTTCATGACACAGCGGGGTTCTCCGCACTGGTGGCACAGTGTTATGACAAATGCGTCGGATTCCTCGACCTTTGTCAATTTTATGCGAGAATGCTCGGGCTGCTGCGTGCCAGTATGAAATTCGGCACAGGCCTTCACGCAGTCGTTACATCCGTCGCACTTTTCAGGATAACATGCGATGGTATAGTAACCTTTACCCAATCTATTGTTCCTCCTTGTGAAGAATCCATGCCCCTCGAAGATTTCCCGTAAAGCGGGAAGAAGGACGTGGCTTTGTTTGCACCTTAAAAGGGTGTATCGACCCTGGAGGCGATGGCTGTCTCTTCAAGACGATATCTTTTTAAAATTCCACTTGACTATGCAGTTGTCAAATATTTCGGTTTTATGCCTCTGAATCCTTTGGAATCTGCAACTGACTTGGCAAAGCCCAAATATTTGGCCCCTTCCTCAAAAGGTAGTAGATATCGTCTTGAAGAGATAGTCATCGCCGCATAGATTGCCCCTTTTCAGGCAGAGCCGATTTTCTCTGACTTCCCGCCAGAAGCGGAAATCTTCGACACATCCAAAGGACCCGGTTTTAGCCCCAAATCTTCGACATCAAAATACGCCCTGTCTCCAAGGGAGAAGCGGCAAAGGCCTTCTTTACCTCGCCAAGGTCAACGCGTCGCTGAATAAGCTGATACATGATACCCGGATCAAGCATCGTATTGATACTTGATACACCAACAAGACAATCATTCGTATAGATCAGCCTCTGATACTGCATGCTGGTTGGATGAAACAGCTGATCCACTTCAATATCCTTTTCCGATTGAGAGATGTTAGCCAGCCCAATAGAAAAGGATCTGTGATCAAAGAACTTATAAGTGTTCATGGGAATACCACCAGGGTAAGGCCGCAGTGCCGGATCACCTGACATGTCCAAGCCTGCTATTCGCCCCTGCTCTATAGCAGTGGGCAGATTCGCGTGCACATTCTTTTCAGAATCAAAAAAACTACGGGCCTGAGCCACGTCCCCTGCCGCCCAGATATGGCTCATACTGGTCTTCATTGTGTCATCAACCAGGATCCCATTATCCACCTCAATGCCGGATTTATCCAGATAGGCCATGCGCGGCTTCACCCCTGTGGCCACCATAATCAGGTCGGCTGACAGCTTTTTACCCGATTCCAGGGTCACATCACAGTCTCCGTTGGATGAGGACACATGAGTCACCATGCTCTCGGTGAAAATATTCAGCCCCTGCTCCGTAAAAGCCTTCCGTATCAGGCCTGCTGCCTGATCATCGAAGTATCCGGGCAGCACTTGAGGAAGCGCCTCTACTACTATGACCTGAAGTCCCTCTTTGAAAAGGTTCTCAGCCGCATGCATGCCAATGAGTCCTGCTCCCATCACGATGGCCGACTCTGCATTCTGGACAGCTTTGCGCAAACGCAAAACGTCCTCCATGGTACGTAAAACATGAAAAGGTGCCTCCTTTAGTCCGGGAATGGGGGGTAATGAAGGTTCGGCTCCAGTGACAAGGAGCAGGTTCTCATACTCCAGGCTCTCTCCTGATTCCAGGCTCACACTGCGTGAAGCAGGGTCCACACCCACCAATTTTTTGCCCTGCATAAACGCCACCCCATAGCGATCCAGGGCGGCCTTATCCATTAGGAAGACCTGGCCTTTGTCCACCTGTCCGGAAAGCACATAGGGGAGGATAGTGGGAGAATAGGGAAGGAGCACCTCCTGGGTTATCAGGGTTATGCTCCCTTCCGTGTCATGTGTTCGAATGGCCTCAAGTGCCGATAGCCCGGCGTGGCTGCTGCCGACTATGAGATACTTGCTGTGGGACATATTTACTCCATCGTCTTTAATATTTTCCGTTGAATCTAAATGATGTTTATCCTGTTATCCTGTCAAATATTACTAATCGTTTTCATTAAGCCAGATGGGCTCAGCAAATTCCTTTCCGCGAAGAGCCACAGCAGTTGTCTCAATGACTCGGGTAAAGTGTTCAATGGTGATGTCTGCTCCGGCAAGTCCCCCAATAAAGCTTACAGTCGGAATCCGCTCATCCAAGAAATATAGCGTCGAAAGCAATTCCTGGTACACAGGCCCGGAATTCCACCCAAAGCTCACTGAGCGATCCACAACCCCAATGGCTTTGACCTTGGACAACGACTGACGCAAGACTTTAAGTGGAAATGGCCGAAATGTCTTGATCTTGATGAGGCCTACCTTCTCTCCTGATTCTCGGGCCAGGTCCACCGCGTCCTTCCCTGCACCGGCCATGCTGCCAATGGTCACGATGGCATATTCTGCATCATCCAATCGGTATTCTTCCACCAAGGGTGCGTAGTACCGTCCGAATCGTTTTCCCCACTCCTCATGAACCTCGGTGATCACCCTTAAGGCAGTTTGCATACCTTTACATTGCCCTTTGCGATACCGCACAAAGAGAGCCGGCCCAGGGCCTCCTGCACCGCCTGTAAGGGGATCCACACCCATGGGCCGATCCGGATCAAGGGCAACATGCCAATTGGTGTTTTTTTCACCTAAGAAGTCGTCCACCTCTTCTTGATCAGGTATCTCCACCTTCTCCACACAGTATGAAAGGTAGTTTCCATCATGGTTCACGTTCACTGGAAGCATGACCTCGCGATGCTCGGCGATCCTGTATGCCATGACAACCGTGTCCATGATCTCCTGGGCGGTTTCGCAGTACATATGCACCCAGCCCACCTCTCGGACGGTCATGGCATCCTGTTGCCCGCCCCACACGCACTGGGGAGTAATCCCATCCCGTGTCACTATGGACATGACAATGGGTAATCGCAGTGGAGGCGTTCGAAAGTACGGCTCGAACATGAAGGCGAGTCCCTGGCCACAACTGGCAGTGAAGGTCCGGGCACCGGCCAGACAGGCGCCATGGAGCACTGAGAGCACACTGTGCTCTCCTTCCACGTCCATCAGGTCGGCATTAATAATTCCGTCAGCCACAAACTGTGAGATATATTCCGCCAAGGAGGACTGGGGTGTAATGGGATAGACCGCAACCATATCAGGGCGGGACAGGGCCACACCCCAGGCGGCTGCTTCGTTTCCGTCGCAAACAATCGTTCTGGACATTGGCTAATCCTCTGACTCTTCTGCCATGTTAATGGCATGATGAGGGCATTCCTGGGCGCAGACGCCGCATCCTTTACAGATATCCAAATTGGCCTCAAACCAGTTCGGTTTCTCAACAATGCACTGCGTAGGGCAATAGACCCAGCAGGTGGCGCACTTGACGCACTTATCCCGTTCCACTACAGGCCTTTCTGCTCGCCAATCACCTGTTTTTATTACAACATACTCGGTGGCAATTGGACAGAGATCATTGGGAATAGTCGACTGATCAAAAGGCTTTCGTGCCTGCAGTTTCATAACGCCTCCTGTTTGTTGACATCAAAGACCTTGGTTTCATCGTAACCATGTTGCAACGCCTGAATGTTCTTCTCTAAGGCCGCATCTCGAAAGGCCACCGATTCCATGCCTTTACTCAGAGAGTCCAGGGAGACTATGTCTGTGGTCTTGGCAAAGGCGCCCAGCATAATGGAATTGGTGATGATCCGGCCAAATATGTTCCGGGCGATCCCAAAGGCGTCGCACAACCCAACCTTGGAGACGGTCTCCGGTACCTGAATCTGATCAAGCGACTTTTTTGTGGACTGGACCCAGATCCCGTTGAGATTCATGCCGGAAAAGATATCCACGGCCCGTGGAAGGGTAGGGTCCAGGCATATAATACAGTCGGGATGGTAGATGTTTGTGGTCTGCCGGATCTCTTTATCATCGAACCGGAGAAATGCAGCCACCGGCGCCCCGCGTCGTTCAAAGCCAAAGGAGGGGATTGCCTTTACGGACTTTCCCTCCTCCACAAGCGCTTTGGCCAGGATCTTGGAGGCCAGAACCGCACCTTGTCCCCCTCTACCGTGAAGTCGAATCTCATACATTGCTGTTCCTCGTAAAATATTTAGCCGCAGATCCCGGCTTCAGTAGAATCAAACCCAAAATAGTATTCCTTCGTTTGAGGGTACGAAACTTGAGTGTCCTAGCTCATCCCTCCTACAGTTCTCGGCGCAGATAGGAACCGCATCCCGGTTCCACGATGATCTCGCCGTCCTTATAAGCAACCTGGCCTCCTTTCACGACCACTGAAGGCCACCCTTTCAGAGTCTTCCCCTCATATATGGAGAAGTCGCTGTATGAGAATAGCTCATCGCTTTTCACTGTCCGCTCCTTTTCCAGATCGAGCACAACCAGATCAGCGTCACTTCCTATGCTGATGGTCCCCTTCTGCGGGTAAATGCCGTAGATTCGGGCCGGATTTATGGTCGCCCTGGTCAGGATGGTCTCCAGGGGGATGTTCCTCTTGTGATACCCTTCGGTTAGTAACACTGGCAGGTGGGTCTGTAAAACGGGATAGCCGGGCATCGCCTCAAGCATCCCCTTTTCCGCCTGTTTGACGGCACGGTTCAGACTCACATTATCGGTACCAAATGAAGCGATTGTCTCATCCCTGACCCGCTCCCAGAGACTGTCTATATCCTGTTCATCCCGAAGAGGTGGCACCATCTTGCATAAAAGCCCCAATGAATCATGCTTGTTTACCGAAAGATAGGGCGAAGTGGTCTCACCGAAGGCATTGGCTGTGCCTTGCTTACGTAGTTCAGCAAAACGTTCAATCCCCTCCTTGGTGGAGATATGCACAATGTAGAGCTTGTTACCAGCCTTCTCAGCGAGGTAATAGGCTCGCATTATGGCCTGTTCTTCAGCCATGTTAGGCGCGGTGTCTGCCCAGTCCGCAAGCGTACCTTTAGGGTTCTCCTGGGAGACTCTCTCAAACGCCGAGTCCAACATGGACTGATCTTCGCAGTGGATGCACGCAGTAGCCCGTTCCCCCATGGCCGCGACCTTCTTAAATCCTTCGTAAATGAAGCTGTCTGACACGCCCGGAAACACGCCTTTCACTCCTGCCATATAAAACTTGAATGAGGTTACACCGAACTGTTTCTGGTACTCATCCATCTCAGCCATCTGTTGATCCGTGAAGATGCTAAGATGGAAAATGAGGTCTGTGGAGGCCTTTTGTTCAAATGTCTCAATAAGACCACCGAGTTGCTGCAAATAGGAATCTTCACCACCCATGAACATCCCCACAGTGGTCACACCGCCTGCAAGTGCGGCGCGTGTCTCTGTTTCGCATTCTTTTTCGAAATCATTGAAGATCCCCAGGTGTATATGAGGATCGATCACCCCGGGAATAACAAGTTTCCCTTGAGCATCCACGGTCTGGTCCGCCTCAGGGAGATCCCCCCTTCTAGCGAGGACAGAGATCTTTCCTTGGTTGACTCCCACGTCCAGGTCAAAAAAGCCGCTACCTGGAATAAAGACTTGTCCGTTCACCACTCTTAGTTCAGTCATAGAGATCCTCCTTTCGGAAAACGGGGCCTTAACCCCTTGTTATCTTAAAGATCAGGCATGTGATTATCATCACCAGCGTATGCTGACCTGAATTGTTAAAAACCCTGTCATAGAGAGCAAGGCCTGTGCCATTTTTCCCGCAAACGGCCAACCTATTGGAAATGATATGAAAAATGATGCTGATCTGATACAATCTCCAGCACTTCATGTCTATTTTTTTACAGCTACCGGGCATTGACTTTACTTCGCTTTACACAAAGGCACTCAAACAGCGGTGATATCATGACTTTCCGATCCAAGCAGAATGGAAGGAGGCATATAAGGATTAATACACTCTAAAAATACTAAATTATCTGAGACAGTTATAGCAACTTTACACTGTAAAGCAGGCCGTACATCATTCTAAAGGGAAAAAACCTCAGGAAAAGTAGTCCAAAAAGATACACAGATACCAGGGGTCTATTCTGCCTCTGGGGGATAAAGAGTCAATAAAAATGAGTCCAGGATCAGTTGAGCCCGAATTTCTTACGCCATGCATACACTGTAGGCCTGGACACGTTGAGGAGTTTTGCAGCTTGTGTGATGTTTCCTTTTGACTCCTGGAATGCCCTTACAAAACGAAGGTATCGCCCCCTTTCTTGTTCAGGAAGGTGATCTGGTACTGATCCCCCGTTACGAATCTTTTCAGGAAGGACTTCCCAGGTAATCATCTCTCCGGGGCAGATGACCATGGCGTGCTCGAGAGCATTCTTCAGCTCCCTCACATTCCCCGGCCATTCATAGGCCATCAAGGCATCGACGATGCCTGGAGAGAGACCTTCCACCCTCTTCAACAACGACTGTGAAAGGTCCTCAATAAAGTGCTTCACTAACAATGGAATGTCTTCTTTACGCTCCTTAAGAAGGGGCATATTGATATGCACTACGTTTAGGCGGAAGAAGAGATCATCCCTGAAACGGCCGGCCTTGACCTCCTTATAAAGGTCCTTATTCGAGACAGCAATGATCCGAACATCAACAGGAATCTGCTGCGTTCCGCCTAAAGGAGTCAAGACTTTCTCTTCAATCACTCTAAGGAGATAGACCTGGGATTCTATGGGCATTTCAGAGATTTCGTCCAGCAGCAAGGTGCCTCCATTTGCAAGTTCAAACTTGCTGATATGCCCCTTTTTGCTGGCCCCTGTAAAGGCTCCTGCCTTATAGCCGAAGAGTTCGCTTCCCAGCAGTTCCCTCGGAATGGAACCGCAGTTGACAGCCACAAACGGCTTATCATGGCGTCGGCTTTTTCTATGGATAAAACGTGCCAAGACCTCTTTGCCCGTGCCTGTTTCTCCTGAAATCAGGATATTGGAGTTAAATTGAGCAGTGTGTTCTGCCACATGCAGTACATCTCGAAAGGCGGGTGATCTGCCGATCGGACGCCGGATGGACGTATTCTTCTGGCTCGTAACCTGTTTGGATGCCTTCTTGATAGGTTCGCAAAAAATAAATGAACCGAGCGTCCTCTGTTGATGGACAATGGGTCTGCGCTTTAAGAAAATCTCGGTGTTTTGGTCCCGAGAAAGCCAGAAGGGTTCTTCCATGTCTTTCCATCCGGACAGGATGTCAAAATCCTGAAGTCTTTTATTGAGTATACTTTTTCTCTCCACGTTCAAGTAATCCAGGGCTTTAAGATTCACCTGACTGATGCGATCATCGTCATTCAGGACAATGATCCCACCTTCCATTTGGTCAAGAATCTGTTCTCGAAAAAGATCCTCCCTCTCCTTTTCTTCCCTGTAGATTTCCAGCTCTATGCAACGACCCATCTGGGCTGCCATCCCAAATATATGGGGCTGATGGTCTTCAACCCGCGAGACAAAATCAAGTACTCCGATAATCTCCTGCGAGAAGGGATCCCTGATAGGTATAGCGATGCAGCTGTAATTGTGGAGGCCCTGGCAGAAGTGTTCTGCATGAAAGACCTGGCTTGGTTGCCCGGTGGTAAGCGCTATGCCTATTGCGTTTGTGCCGGCATATCGTTCGCTCATGTTGTTTCCTACCCGCGAGTTCAGCTTATCCATCTCTTGCTTAAGTTGCCGGTTACCGTAGATCATCAAGAGAAAGCCTTCCCTGTCGGCAAAGGCTATAATAAATCTGGAGAGATCTGCTATTCGCTCCATGCCGGCAACGATAGGCTGAATCACATCAAGGTATTCTTTGCGGGTCTGCAGCCGGTTCTCTATCTCTCTAACGGAGAGTTGGGGAGGTGTATTGCGATGTGGGTTTACTTCTAAATCCAGACAGCGTTGCCAGGAGTTTAGGATTGTCGGTCGCAGATCCTGCTGAGGCATTGACCGCTGCGTAAGCAATTGCTGCCAGAGGGCCTCAGTGTGTGTAATGGCCCGCTCTATATCGAAATGTCCAGATATATCCGATAGGAGATCAAAATCCATGGAATAAGTCATAGGCTTTCCCCTCGATTTAGCAGAATTTGCGCTTATCAGACAAAAGAGATCTTAGTAAGGCCGGCCCAGAAAGGAAAAATACGAAAATCCATTATTCATAATATGGGTTTGTTAACCTGTATGTTATTTCAAAAACAGACTATACAGCTGAGAAAGAAAAAGACGATCTTTGCCACCTTAATAACCGAAAAGAGATTTCCGCTTGAAGTCTCGCGGATCTTGTCTTAAAAAAGCAGTATTTTCTGTCTTAATTATCTAAAATGAGGGTACAATTTTGGAGAGAGCTTATTACCATTGCTAAATTCAATATATATATACAATGCCATTTATACTGTCAAGGCTGCCTAATCATTTAATCCATTTGAAGAAGATAATGAAGCTTTGTATGGCTCATACCTGATCTGTTTATTCCTCCCTGAATGGGATACATCAACCTGCTCACATGGCATTGATTTTGAGTGTATCCTTCCGGCTAGGGCGTCTTGGTGGCAAGTCTCTAAAAAGGGAATTGCAGCAAGAACTATACTTATACAGTAGCATGTAAAGCAGTGTAAAGTCTTCGGCCCGGCATATGTAAAATAATAAGTAGCAGACGAGCCCACGAGATGATACTAGGTAGGCGTATCCGCAATGATATCAATAAATTAAAACCCATTGTAAGTTTTGGCATACACCTTGCTGAATGAATGCACTCAAAAGGATGATATTTCATCTCAGGTTCAAAGTTTGGAGAACGACCATCCGTGAACCATGAACCTGATAAGCAGTTACGAAGATATAGCCTTAAAGAGGATTCGCATTATTAACCAAAGATAAGCCAGAGGAAAACCGCTATGGATTTTGGCCTGTCCAAAGAACAGGCCCTATTACAGAATATAATTAGAAGATCCGTCGAAGAACAATGCCCCCGGGAGTATGCACGCGAACTTGAGCAAACCGGCGAATTCCCCGAGGAGTTATGGCGGAAGATGGCAGGTCTGGGGTTCCTGGATCTGCCCCGCTCTTTTTGAAAATGCTTAGCGCCTCGTATAAGATATATTAGTAGATTAATTTTATCGATACAATTTAATACCTGAATCGAAAAAAGAGGTGAGAAACTGGGAGCATCTTAATAAGAGATGAGTTTTCCTATCAATAGTTTTGTTCAGAAAAAATTAAGGAGGTAATGCACCATGTCTTATGAGCAGATTATATTCGAGGTGAAGGAGAATATAGGCATTATCAGGTTTAACAGGCCTGAGAAGAAAAACGCCTTTTCTCCGAAGATGAACAGGGAAATCCTGGACGCGATGACCCGAATTGAGAAGGATTCAGAAATTCGAGGGGTACTTTTAACGGGAAGCGATGACAGCTTTTCTGCCGGCTTGGATGTTGATATCTCCTTTCTCCAAACAATGGAAAAGGGGGATCCGGACGCTTACAATGAAATTCATGACCCCATTCAAGGATGGTATAGGATCCTTTACAATCTCCATAGGGCAACAGTGTCTGCAGTAAACGGACATTGCTATGGAGGAGGCGTTGTCCCCGTTTCACTCTGCGATGTTTCAATTGCCTCTGACCGGGCTAAGTTCGGAGTGCCTGAGATCAACTTTGCCCATTTCCCGGCAGGTGGTACCAGCTGGGCATTGTCCCACTTTCTTCTTCCGAAACATTTTGAGTATCTCTGTCTCAGCGGAGACCGGATCGATGCGGAAGAGGCGTTTAAAATGGGTTTAGTGACTAAAGTGGTTCCTCATGACCAACTGGAGGAAGAGGCCTGGAATATGGTGAAAAAATTGGCCAATAAACACCCAAACGCCTACAAGACAGCGAAAACAATGTGTAGAATGACCAGGCATATGCAATTCTGGGAGGCCGTAGAGCTGGAGATGGCTCATATCCATGAAAACTACTTCTTGACCGAAGGTGAGATGGTCAAGATCGCTCTCAAGCAGTTCAAGGCAAAGAAGATCAAGACAGGGGCCGGCGAAACTTACAAAAAGGAGAAATGAGCATTTTGAGGGTTTGTCTGGTATTCCGGAGAAAACCGAGACGTGGCCAATTGAGCTGCACTTTGAGGCCCAAGTCAAGACAGGGAAGGAGGTGTAAGATGCATGAGCATCTCTGATATGCATTCAATAAACCTGGGCTTCATAATAGATAAAAAGGCCGAGATTCATCCGGAAAGGATCGCCATAATAGACACAAGTATGGGGACGTCCTATACCTATGGCGATTTAAAGGAGAGATCAGATAGTTGTGCCCACTACCTGAGGGAGATGGGCCTGAAAAGAGGTGATACGGTCTCTATAATATCAATCACCAGAATAGAGAGTTTTGATCTAATGTTAGCGTGTGCCAAGCTTGGATGTGTCTTTGTCCCTGTCAACTTCAGACTGTCTGCCAAGGAAATAGACCGGATACTCTCGGATGCGGAATCTCGAATTGTGTTCTATGATTCGATCTTTAAAGACAGGTATCAGCAGATAGATCATCATGTTAGGAAGGTCATTGACATTAATACCATAAGCCTTGACACCCCGACTTCCGAAAAACCACACTACACCCACGGGAAGGCTGAGGAACCTTTTGTTCTGATATATACCAGTGGCTCATCAGGAGAGCCCAAAGGCGTGATCCAGACTCACCTCAACGCATTCTTTAAGTCTGTAGACAGCATTATAGATTGGGGAATGACATGTGATGACGTGGTATTGGTTACAGCGCCACTGTTTCATGTTGCCGGACTGAACGCATTGACCATATCCGGCCTGCATCTCGGAGGACGTTTGGTTTTGCAAAAGAGATTTGAGGCAGAGGAGACCCTGCAGATCATCGAAGATCATAATGTTACCTGCTTTGCTGTGGTACCAACCGCTTTGAGGATGATGGTTAATGCTCCGAGCTTTCCGGAGCGAGAACTTAGATCCCTTCGTTTTATGCCGGTAGGGGGAGAGCCTCTTGAGGTTGCACTTCAAGAAGCGTTCTTGGAGAAAGGGGCTGAGACCTTAAATGTCTTTGGTCTGAGCGAGACCACTGATGGGGCCATATACCAAAGGCCCGGTGATGATCTGATGAATGGATCTGTGGGTGAGATTGCAACCCATGTTGAGGTGAAGCTATTATCGGATGCCTCTCAAGAGGTTTCAGAGGGCGAAGTAGGTGAACTGGTCGTTGGCGGACCTACTATTTCTCCCGGTTATTGGAAGAGCCCGCGGAAAACAGAAGAGACCTTTCAAGAGGGATGGATGAAGACCGGAGATCTGGCTTATCGGGATAAGGATGGATTCTTTTATATGGTAGGCAGAGGCGATGACATGATAAAGTCAGGCGCGGAAAAGGTCTCTCCTGCTGAAATCGAACAGGTTATCGCATCAATGCCGGAGGTGGCAGATGTGGTTGTGGTAGGGGTCCCGGATAAAAAGTGGGGGCAGGTCCCCAAGGCCATTGTTGCCCGGAAGAGAGGCATGGAGATTAAGGAAGAGGATATAATCAAGACCTGTAAGAGAGAATTGGCCGGTTATAAAAAACCTAAAAGCGTCGTTATCGTTGATGAGCTTCCCAAAACAGGGGCAGGGAAGGTGGACCGTGCGTTAATCAAAAAGGAGTTTGCATGAGAATTGGTGAGGTTTTGCCTTTAGATGAAACCACGGTAGCACCAAAGAGCTATCAGAAATATCTATCAGGAGTTATATTTCCATGAAAGAGATAGAGACTGGCCTAAAGTTAGAATCGGCAATGTTCTATGGTTCGTCTATGTTGACGTGGATACCGAAAAAGAAGCTGATTACAATCGTTGGTATAACACAGAACATGCACCACTTCTAAGAGAGGTCACGCCCCAAAAAGGGCGTACTGAATCAATAATTTCTTATTTAAGCGATATTGTCGAAAAGAACTACGAAGCCCGGCTTTGATCTTTTCAAAATTGAAGAAAAAAGCTCATCATATATCAATGCCCTAACTGAGATTTTATGCACACCTGTGCCCATTTAGTAATTTTGCGGTAGGTTTTTTAAAAGATTGTCTCCAGGACTTCGAAACAGCCTTAAAGAGGATTAATAGATACCGTGTAAGCTGTGATAGTTACGGTATTAACCCAACAAGATTTAAGAGGAAAAAGCTATGGATTTTGACCTATCTGAAGAACAGGCCATATTACAGAATACAATTAGAAGATTCGTCGAAGAACAATGTCCACGGGAATATGCACGCGAACTCGATAATACTGGTAAATTCCCCGAAGACTTATGGCAGAAGATGGCGAAACTGGGGTTCCTGGGTCTACCGGTCTCTGCGGAATACGGGGGTTCAGAAGGCACGATGATCGATATGGTCATAGTGGTTCAAGAACTTGCCCGGGCAACACTGGCACTGGCAGTGCCTTTTACCAACACAATTGGCTTAACAAACAAGGTGGTTTCCGCACTCGGGACAGAGGCTCAGAAGGCCAAATTTCTTCCAGAGCTGGTTAAGGGAAAGATTAAGACCTGTTTTGCATGGACTGAGGCTTCAGGGGGCACGGATGTTCTGTCCATGACGACTTTTGCTGAACCTTCAGACGATGGAGCGAGCTTTATTGTCAATGGCTCTAAAATGTTCATTACTCAGGCTCACCAATCCGACTATATCTTTACAATGCTCAGGACGATAAAAAATCCACCCAAAAAGACCCAGGGCATCTCATGTCTGATTATTCCTACAGACCTGCCGGGGATCTCGATCCGCACCATAGAGAAGGTGGGACAGAAATCAACAGGATTTTGTGAGATTCACTTTGAAGATGTGGAGGTCCCCAGGGAGAACTTGCTGGGGGAAGAGAACAAAGGCTGGTACCAGATGCTTCCTTTGCTTAATGGCGAACGCACCTGTTTTTCAGCTATTTGTTTAGGTATAGCCCAGGCGGCCTTTGAGGATGCCGTTCAATACATGGGCGAGAGAACGGCCTTCGGAAAGACCATCAATCACTTTCAGATCCTGCAGCACTATATTGCTGACATGAAAACCATGATTGATGCCGGTCAACTTTTAACTTATCGGGCTGCCTGGTTGGAGACGATGGGACGACCAATTGGCTTTGAAGCTACAGAGGCGTTCCTTGCATGCTCGCAAATTGTAAACCGCGTGACTGACCTTGGGATTCAGATCTTAGGTGGATATGGATACACCACGGAGTTTGATATGGAGCGGTATTGGCGAGACGGAAGGGTCTTCAGGATTTCTCCAATAACGAATGAGATGGCAAAAAATTTCCTTGCCCAGAGTTTAGGAATGCCTCGCTCCTATTAAGAATGCATGGCGAGAGATTGTCTTCCAATAGCGTAATTGAAGAGAGTTAATCATATTATCAATTTCCTGGAAACGAAGTACATTTTAAAAATAATAACTTTAAAAACACTAAGGAGGGAACACATTATGTCTTATGAGCAGATTATATTCGAGGTGAAGGAGAATATCGGAATTATCAGGTTGAACAGGCCCGAGAAGAAAAACGCCTTCTCGCCAAAGATGGACGAGGAGCTATTGGATGTCATGATCCGAATTGAGAAGGACCCGGAGATCCGCGGTGTGCTCTTTACAGGAAGCGGTGACAGCTTTTCCGCGGGATTGGACCTTGATCTCTCCTTTCTTCAGACAATGGAGGAGAGTGACTCAAAGAATTTTCGTAGAGTCATGGACCCCATACTTGAATGGTCTCAAAAGCTTTATAACCTCAAGAGGCCGACTGTGGCCGCGGTAAACGGACACACCTATGGAGGAGGGATTGTGCAAGTATCGATCTGTGATGTGGCCATTGCCTCTGATCGCGCCAAGTTTGGCTTGTCTGAAATCAACTTTGCACATTTCCCTGCTGGTGGGACCACCTGGGCGGTCTCCCATTTTCTTCTTCCGAAACACTTTGAGTATCTCTGTCTTAGCGGAGACCGGATCGACGCGGAGGAGGCGTTTAGAATGGGTTTAGTGACCAAGGTGGTTCCTCATGACCAATTGGAGGAAGAGGCCTGGAAAATGGTGAAAAAACTGGCCAACAAACATCCATCCGCCTATAAGACAGCGAAAACCATGTGTCGGATGACCAGGCACATGCAATATTGGGAGGCCATTGAACTGGAGATGGCTCATATTCATGAAAATTATTTTTTGAGTGAAGGTGAGATGGTCAAGATCGCTCTCAAGCAGTTCAAGGAAAAGAAGATCAAGACAGGGACCGGCGAAACTTACAAGAAGGAGAAATAAATATCTGATAGGTGATGAGTAAGGGGGTGCTTGATGTATGGCCATCTCTGATATGCATACTGTAAACCTGGGCTTCATAATAGATAAAAAGGCCGAGATTCATCCGGAAAGGATCGCCATAACGGATACAAGCAGCGGGGAGTCATATACCTATGGCGATTTAAAGGAAAGGTCAGATAGTTGTGCTCACTACCTGATGGAGATGGGTCTGAAAAGAGGTGATACGGTCTCTATAGTATCAATCACCAGGATAGAGAGTTTTGATCTAATGTTAGCATGTGCCAAGCTTGGATGTATTTTTGTCCCTATCAACTTCAGGTTATCAGCCAAAGAGGTAAGCCAGATACTCTCGGATGCACTATCTCCGGTTGTATTCTATGATTCAATCTTTAAAGACAGGTATCAGCAGATAGATCATCATGTTAGGAAGGTCATTGACATTGATACCATAAGCTTTGATACCTCAATTTCGGAAAAACCACATTATAGTTACGGGAAGGCTGAGGAACCTTTTGTTCTGATCTATACCAGTGGCTCATCAGGAGAGCCCAAAGGCGTGATCCAGACTCATCTCAACGCATTCTTTAAGTCTGTAGACAGCATCATAGATTGGGGAATGACATATGAAGATGTCGTATTGGTTACAGCACCTCTGTTTCATGTGGCTGGACTGAACGCCCTGACCATATCCGGCCTGCATCTTGGCGGACGCCTGGTTTTGCAAAACCGATTTGAGGCAGAAAAGACATTGCAGATCATCGAAGATGAGAGCGTTACCTGCTTTGCGGTGGTGGCAACCCATTTGAGGATGATGGTTAATGCCCCAAGCTTTCCTGATCGTGAACTTGGCTCTCTCAGGTTTTTTCTGGTAGGAGGAGAACCTCTTGATCCTGCACTGCAAAAGGCCTTCGTGGATAAAGGCGTTGACGCCATAAACGTATTTGGCTTGAGCGAGACTACAGATGGGGCCATCTATCAAAGACCCGGTGATGATCTGATGAACGGGTCAATCGGTAAAATCGCGACCCATGTTGAGGTGAAGTTGGTATCAGACAACTTTGAAGAGGTGCCTGAAGGCGAAGTCGGTGAACTGGTAATTGGCGGACCTACTGTTTCTCCCGGTTATTGGAAAAGCCCTCAGAAAACAGAAGAGACCTTTCAAGAGGGATGGATGAAGACCGGAGATCTGGCCTATCGGGATAAAGAAGGATTTTTTTATATGGTAGGTAGAGGCGACGACATGATAAAGTCAGGCGCGGAAAAGATCTCTCCTGCTGAGATCGAACAGGTTATCGCATCAATGCCGGAGGTGGCCGATGTGGTTGTGATAGGGATCCCGGATAAAAAGTGGGGGCAGGTCCCCAAGGCCATTGTTGCCCGGAAAAGAGACATGGAGATTAAGGAAGAGGATATAATCAAGACCTGTAAGAGAGAATTGGCAAGTTACAAAAAACCCAAGAGCGTCGTTATCGTTGATGAGCTTCCTAAAACAGGGGCAGGGAAGGTGGACCGTGCGTTAATCAAAAAGGAGTTTGCATGAGAATTGGTGAGGTTTTGCCTTTAGATGAAACCACGGTAGCACCAAAGAGCTATCAGGAATATCTATCAGGAGTTATATTTCTATGAAAGAGATAGAGACTGGCCTAAAGTTAGAACCGGGCAATGTTCTATGGTTCGTCTATGTTGACGTGGATACCGAAAAAGAGGCTGATTTCAATCGTTGGTATGATACGGAACATGAACCTTTGCTCAGAAAGGTGGAGGGTGTTATCTGGAACTATAACAGCATAAATCTGAGTGAAGGACAGAAGTATCTGTCTTTGTATGTGCATAAGAATATTGATGTTCGTAGTTCTTCTGAGTATAAAGCCGTAAGCCAAACAGAATGGTCAAAAGAGATACGTCCATTTGTTAAAAATTTTGAGGCAAGGAATTATAAATCGGTTTTAACCGGACCGATCCCCACTAACCTGAAGAAGGGTGATATTATTCGGACAGTTCAGGTTAACGTTAGGCCGGATCATGATGAAATGATCAATAACTTGTTTGACAAGGAATATATTCCACTCATTAAACAAGTAAAGGGGGTGATAGCCGTCTGGCAGGCCGTCAACCTGTCTGAAATGGGGCAAAAATATATTACTATATATTTCCTTGAAAATATTGATGTTCAAAAAAGTATTAGCTTGGAGTTCATTTCCCAAAAAGGGAGTATTGAATCGATAACTCCTTATTTAAGCGACATTTTCGCAAAGAACTATGAAGTTCGAATTTGACCTTTTAGCAAAGCCCTTCAAGGAATGTCATGTGGACAGATCAGTTTATTAAAGCGGGATCTTCGACGAGAGGAGGGTATTTATGGCATTTCCTGATGGGCACTATCTGTATTACATAAAACCAGTTCGTTCGAACTAGGCCTTAACTTAAAAGACGATGGAAAAACTCATCGTAGATCCTGGATGATCAAAAAGTCATCCATTTATCGTCAACCTTTTAGTGATAAGGAGGTCGAAAATGAAACGATTATGTCTGGTTCTTATCGTTGCTGTTTTTTTGGCATTAACCTTTTCTATTCCTATGGCGGCCGCCAAACAGATGAAGCTGCACATAGCCCACTGGAATGTTCCAAAGGATCCAAACACTAAAGTTCTACAGACCATCGCCAAAGAGATGGAAGAGGCGTCCGGCGGCACAATTAAGTGCGAGATATCCTGGAAGGCACTTGGAAAGCCAAGCGACTACTATGATGCCCTGGTCAATGGCTTATGCGATATTGCGCTTTTCGGACCCACCTATAGCCCAGGTCGATTCCCAGTGGCGGAGATGATAACACTCCCCATCTATTACCCCTCAAATAGAATAACCGTAATGGCCTATTATAACCTGTGGAAGAAAGGTCGTCTGGACAAGGAATTATCCAAGATCGTCCCGATTGCAGTTGGGAATAATGGCGGTTTCCTGTTCATGTGGGGTGACAAGCCCGTAGATAAGTTAGCAGGGCTCAAAGGGAAAAAGATTAGTGCCCCCTATACAATTCATTCACAGATGGTGAAAAGGGCGGGCGGAACACCGGTCAGCATGCCGGTTCAGGAAGTGTACGTTGCCCTTGATACGGGAGTCATTGACGGGGCATGGCAGATCTGGCCAGGGATGCCTGTTTTTTCACTTCATGAAGTTGTAAAATACGCCACTGATGTGTCCATGAGCGGTGGACCGTATGTGATCGGTGTAAACAGGAGCGTATATAATAAACTTCCTGCAAAAGTAAGGGAAGTCCTGGAAAAAAATGAGAAAAGATATTCACTCATGATGGCCGATGCGTTCCAGGGGTTTACAGACCTTGGCAAAAAGATATTTCTTGATTCAGGAGGAAAGATAACAAGATTCTCTCCGGAAGAGATGGTTGAACTGAATCAACTTTACAAGCCTATCTTTGCTAACTGGAAAAAGAGATATAAGGCACGCGGAGTTCCGGTTGATGAGCTCCTTAACGAGCTTTATGATATCCTGATTGACCTAGGCGTGGAAAGGCCGTTTGCAAGATAAGATGAAAAGCGTTTACACACGGATAGTTAGCACTGCCACCAACATACTGAGCACAGTAAGCGCAGCTATGTTGGTGGCATTAATGGTCATCGGATCAATAGATGTGATCGGTAGATATTTCTTTGGTAGGCCGATCCCTGGATGTTACAGCATCAGCGAGCTCCTCCTGCTCGGGATTGTCTTTTTTGCCTGGCCGTACACACAGTCCATTGACGGCAACGTTAAGATAGATGCCTTCTTTATACTGTTTCGCCCTCGCATCCAGTCAGCTGTCGGTGCCATAAGCTCCCTAATAGCCATAGGCATTTTTGGAATAATGGCCTGGCAATCAGCGCTTAAGGCCATTGAATCCGTAGAATCCCAGGAATTTGTAGATGTAATAGATATCCCTGTCTACCCCTTTCAGTTCTTTGTTACCGTAGGAGTAATAGTACTGTGCCTTCAGTTGATTGTCGATCTTATTCACTATCTTAAGTCGGATAAAGGAGTACCGGATTGGAACCAGTCACAGTAGGGATCATCTGTCTGTGCCTATTCTTTCTGTTCATCTTTATAGGCATGCCGATCGGTTTTGCTTTTCTAACAATCGGTTTCTTTGGATTTGTCCTGGTAAGGACTTTCGATTCAGCCTGTTATCTTTTAGGGAGTGTCCCGTATACATGGGGTAGTACCTATCAGATGGTGGTTATCCCATTATTTATCCTGATGGGTCAATTCGCCTTTCAATCCGGAATAAGCAAAGATCTCTATGAGTCCGCTTATAAATGGGTCGGAGGGAAGCCCGGAGGAATAGCCCTTGCAACCACGGTAGCCTGTACCCTATTTGCCGCATGCACCGGCTCCAGCCTGGCTTCAGCCGCTACTATGGGAACCATAGCCATGCCTGAGATGAAAAAATTCAAGTACAGTATGCGATTAGCAACCGGCTGCGTGGCTGCCGGAGGAACCCTGGGTATTCTTATACCCCCAAGCGTTGTCTTTATCGTGTACGGATTTCTGACCGGCTCTTCCATAGGCAAGCTCTTCATCGCAGGCATTATTCCGGGTATATTAATAGCCCTGATCTTTTTGACTCTGATCTATGTGAGATGCCGGATTAATCCCGACATAGGTCCGCGTGGCCCGTCATCTACGTGGAAGGAAAAGATCAGATCGCTTTTAGGTGTCTGGGGTATGCTGGCTCTTTTTATCTTGATAATCGGCGGGCTCTACCTTGGCGTTTTCACCCCTTCGGAAGCAGGAGCCATCGGCGCCTCCGGGGCGTTCATCATTATGGTTTTTAAGGGGCGATTGACTTGGCTCGGACTCAGTTCGTCACTTGTGGGCACAATAAAGACGACTGCCATGATCTTTATGATTCTCATAGGGGCTCAGGTCTTTAACGGCTTTTTGACTTTGAGCGGTATACCCGCAATGATTGCGGCAGCAATGGGAAATCTCCCTGTCCCGAATCATGTGGTTCTTATTATTATATTGCTGGTATATATCCCGCTCGGCATGATGATGGATGGGCTGCCCATGATCCTTCTTACCCTGCCCACCTTATTCCCAATTGTTGTGGATCTTGGATTTGATCCCATATGGTTCGGCGTCTTAACTTGCGTTATGTGCGAACTATCCAATATCACGCCGCCAATGGGTATGAACCTCTATATAATTAAAGGGGTGTCAGGGGGGCAAGTATCGATCCAGGAGGTTATCATGGGAGCAATACCTTTTTCCATCGCCCTATTGATATGCCTTGCAATTTTAGTGACTGTGCCGCAGATCAGCCTCTTCCTCCCCGGATTAATGGGATGACCAGGCAGCGGGTTAATTGATAATTAGTAAAGAATCACCGCCTGTCAAAGACCCAGCTTTGTTTGAACCTTAAAAGGGTGTATCGACCATATGAGGTCCTGCCATGGCGGGATCTCTTCAAGGCGATATATAATAAGTCATAAGGCTAAAGGCGCAAGGAATATTTTGCTTTTTCCTAACTATACCTGATACATTAAGCCTTGAGCCTTACACCTTGTCGAAGATCCCGGTTTATCGGGGAGCCCTGGGCCTTCATTGTTTGGCCACTTCCTTAAAAGGTAGCCCCGCCCGGGCGGGGTCGCCTTGAAGAGATGGACATTGCCGGATTAGATTGCTCTTTTCAGGCAAACCCAATTGACGCTGCTCCCCGAAATGCGGGGGATTTCTGGATTCAAATAAATAGCATGATTCAATGAGGGATATCATGATGGAATTCAAATTCAGTTCCATAGGTATTCTCAAGACACCTTACCAGGAAAAACGTGGCGTTCCCATCCAGGGAGTATTTGACGGGGATTCAAAAGGAAGGGCCGAGATCTTTAAGGAATATGAAGCAGGCCTCAAGGATATTGAAGGTTTCTCTCACCTGATTATCATCTATGTCTTTGACAGGTCCGAAGGATATAATCTGATCTGCAAGCCTTATATGGAGGATATCCCTCGTGGCGTCTTTTGTACGAGGGCCCCCAAAAGGCCGAACCCGATCGGTCTCTCAGTGGTCAGGCTTGAAAAGAGGGAAGGAAATATTCTCCATCTGGCTGAGGTGGACATGTTGGACAACACACCGCTTCTGGATATCAAACCCTTTGTGCCGAGGTTCGATCACAGGGAGGATACGCGTGTGGGGTGGATGAAGGGGACGCTTCGTGATGCCGACCACAGGAAGGTTTCGGATGATCGATTCTGAGTGGCGGTCTTAAGCCACATAGACGCGTATATTATTGAGGTAAAATATCGACTCCTCATAAGATTTTGTAACGTTCACAAGTATGCACATAATCAGTTTCATGCAGTAATGTCCGGTTAGGCTTTTGCAATGCTGTCATATGGAAGTTGATGGCCGGTCTGAACGAGGCTGAATAACAGAGAAGCATTCCGTCCGCCTGGCAGGCGCCTTTTATAAAAGTTTTGCTTCTAACCCGTTCGCCATTGAAAAGAGACCCCTACGGGCCATCTTTAGAATACAAATGTCATTAATGCAAAATCCTAACCGGACATTACTGTGTGGAAATGATTTTTTAAATAATTCAATAAATCATGTGATGCTCATTTCTTCAAAGCGATATCTATTACCAGAATTGCAAGTGATCAAATATTTGGAGTTTTTCAAAGTTCTGTGGCAGCTACCATATATCCTGTGGCACAAACCACAAATATTTAATCACGGCACGGCCTGGGTGGAACTCTTTCGTGAGATATCGCTTTTCAGAAACAATCATCACATTCTCAATGGAGCATTTTATCAAGTATGGGTACACTTTTGAACGTTACCAAAAATTTAAGGGTTTAAATTGCCTGCCATGGCTATCCCTCCACGCCTTACCCTTTCTACGGCTTTACATTGATCACTGGGAGAATGAATATGCCGGCGCCCATTTTCCCTTGACATGGATTCACAATTTGCCTATAGTCCGACCGCTAAAAGGAGACTCAATAAAGGCCAATAATTTTCATCAGTAACGTTCTCATGGCTCAGGTGCACATGAAGCTGGAAAAGCTCTTATTACAAAACAGAACCATTATCCTTAAGAGATGGTTAGATAGTATCCTGGAATCCTATTCTTCTGATACAAAGAGATTTTTAAAGAAACAGTCTGACCAGTTTGCCAATCCCGTGGGACAGACCATATCGAAGGAGATAGGGAATCTGTTTCAGGAACTCCTTGAAGGCGTAGACCCTGCCAGACTCTCTCCCATTCTTGACAGGATTGTCAGGATCAGGGCAGTGCAAGACTTTTCCCCTTCCCAGGCCATCTTCTTTGTATTCCAGCTTAAGGGAGTAATCAGAAAGGAACTGAACAAGGAGATCCGGGAAAACCGGCTCTCTGATGAGCTGGCGGAATTTGAGTCCAGGATTGATGACATGGCTCTCATTGCCTTTGATGTCTATATGAGATGCCGTGAAAAGATCTATGAGATCTCGGCTAATCAGGCGAAAAATCAGGTTTCAAGACTGCTCCAAAGAGCGGGGCTGATCTCTGAGGTCCCCGAATGGGAGCCTCATCAAAAAGAAACAACATGATATAACCATCAAGTTCCATTATGAAACGAGGTTGCATTAAATGAATTTTATTATAGGCATCCTGTTCTCTCTGGTAGTAGTCGGTATATTCGTTTTAATCCCATGGGTGGGAGTATGGGCGTTTGACCTGCGCTACTTATTTGGGATAATCGTACCCTATGCTGCTGTTGCTACGTTCATCGTTGGAATTATTATCCGCGTCCTAGGTTGGGCGCGCTCCCCCAGTCCGTTCCGCATCCCCACTACAGCCGGTCAGCAAAAATCTCTCCCATGGATAAAGCAAAACAAAATCGATAACCCCTCGGGCACCATTGGCGTGATAATCAGGATGGCGCTTGAGATCCTCCTCTTCCGATCTCTTTTCAGGAACATGAGTCTCGAGTTCAGGGGGGGGGCGAAGCTGGCCTATGAGTGGGAGAAGTGGTTGTGGATCGCGGCGCTTGCGTTTCATTACTCTTTTCTGGTCGTACTGCTCAGGCACCTCAGGTTCTTCACCGAGCCCATACCCGCGTTTGTGCGCTGGATAGAAAAACTCGACGGGTTGTTTGAAATCGGCATAGCGCCATTCGCGGGATTTGCAGCGCCGGGCATCCTGATAAGCGGGTTCATCCTCATAGCGGCCTTGACCTATCTCTTCTTGAGAAGACTCTACATATCCCAGACACGCTACATATCACTTCCGGCAGACTACTTTCCTCTCTTTCTGATTATTGGAATAGCCGCGACCGGTATCCTCATGCGTCATATGGGTGTGTTCATGCAGTTTATCTTTAAGGTGGATTGGTTCAGCGTGCAGGTGGTCAACGTGAAGGAACTTGCCATGGGATTGGTCACCTTTAATCCAAAGATTCCAGAGGGTATCGGCACCATATTTTTTATCCACCTTTTCCTGGTTAGCACTCTTATCGCCTATTTCCCTTTCAGTAAGCTCGTCCACATGGCGGGAATCTTTCTCAGTCCCACCAGAAATCTGGCCAATAACAGCCGAACTGTCAGACACATTAACCCCTGGGACTATCCTGTCCATGTCCACTCATATGACGAATATGAGGATGAATTCAGGGAGAAGATGGTAGAGGCAGGACTTCCGGTGGAAAAGATGCCCGAATCACAGACAGAGGATGGATCCGGGACACAAGAAGAAGCAGAAAAGGAGTAGATATGTCAGACGTTCCAAAACCAGAAGAGCTTGCAAAGGTTGATCACACGTCCCCCCTCATTACAGGGTGGATGAACAGCCCGGTTGAGATTAAAAAGGGTGTCGCATGTTATGCGGGGAAGCCCAAGAACCTTGAATACGTGGGGTTGCCCAATCCGAGGGAATGGTCGCCGTTGGATGAGGACTGGAAACTCCCCGATAACTGGAAAGAGATCATCCTGGATGGCCTGAGAGAGCGGCTCGAAAGATTCAGGTCCCTGAAGATCTTCATGGACATCTGTGTGAGATGCGGTGCATGCGCTGATAAGTGTCACTTCTTCATAGGTGGCGGTGACCCCAGGAATATGCCCGTCCTCAGGGCAGAGCTTCTCAGGTCGATCTATCGAAGGGAGTACACTACTGCCGGAAAGATTATGGGCAAATTCGCAGGCGCCCGTGATCTGACCGTGGATGTGCTCAAGGAATGGTGGTACTATTTCTTCCAGTGCACAGAATGCCGTCGGTGCTCCGTGTTCTGTCCTTACGGGATCGATACGGCCGAGATCACGATCATAGGCAGGGAGCTGCTCAATCTTGTGGGTCTGAATATTGACTGGATATCCGCGCCCGTAGCCAACTGTTACAGGACAGGGAACCACCTTGGTATCCAACCACATGCCTATAAGGATATGCTCGACTTCTTTGTTGACGATATTGAAGAGATCACGGGCGTCAAGATGGAGCCCAGCTTTAACAGGAAAGGCGCGGAGATCCTCTTTATCACGCCTTCGGGCGATGTGTTTGCCGATCCAGGCACTTATACCTGCATGGGCTATATCATGCTATTCCACTACCTTCAGAAGATGGGTCTTGACATCACATGGAGCACATATGCGTCCGAGGGCGGGAACTTCGGTTATTTCACCTCCCATGAGATGGCAAAGAGGCTAAATGCAAAGATGTATGCCGAGGCAAAGCGCCTCGGGGTAAAATGGATCCTGGGCGGCGAGTGCGGCCATATGTGGAGAGTTATCAACCAGTACATGGATACATTCAATGGCCCGGCGGATTTCCTGGAGGAACCGGTCTCCCCCATAACGGGCACGAAATTCGAGAACGCGAAGGGCACCAAGATGGTTCACATCATCGAATTCACTGCGGACCTGATAAAGCACAATAAGCTGAAACTGGACCCCAGCCGAAACGATAACCTTAAGGTCACGTTCCATGACTCCTGTAACCCTGCCAGGGGCATGGGACTCCTTGAGGAACCAAGATACGTGATCAAAAATGTCTGCAATAATTTCTATGAGATGCCGGAAAACACCATCAGGGAGCTGACCTTCTGTTGCGGCGGCGGTGCCGGCCTGAATGCCGGGGAAGATATGGAACTCAGGATGAGAGGCGGGCTGCCCAGGGCAAACGCGGTAAAACACGTCCATGAGAAATATGGTGTGAACATGCTCGCCTGCATATGCGCCATTGACAGGGCTGTTTTCCCTGACCTGATGCAATACTGGATCCCCGAGGTAGGCGTCATCGGTGTTCACGAGATGATAGGGAATGCCCTGATTCTTGAGGGGGAGAAGGAGAGAACCACAGATCTGCGTAGCGAACCTCTCCACGGGATGGAGGAAGTCGAAGAAGCCGAGGAAGTCAAAAAAGAAGAGAAAGTAGAGGAGAATAAGGATGTATGACGGTTGGAAGATCATACCCGGGCTGATTATCTTTTTGATATTGCTGCTTTTCCCTTTATGGAATCAGGCTTTTCATCCAGGGAAGGCTGGCATAACGCCCAATCCGGAGCTCACTGAAACGGCGAAAAACGCAGAAAAGTGTATTGAGCCAAAGCCTTTCATGAAGACCCAGCATATGAAGATGCTGGACGAGTGGAGAAATGAGGTCGTTCGTGACGCCGAAAGGTATTACAAAAGCAGTGAGGGAAAGGAATATTACAAGAGCCTTCAGATTACCTGCCTGGAATGCCATTCCAATAAGAGCAAATTTTGTGACCAGTGCCATAACTATATGGGGGTGGACCCTTTCTGCTGGGACTGCCATATCGAGCCTAAGGAGAATGAGTGATGGGCATTGACAGAAGAGAATTTTTAAAGATAGCCGGACTCTCCGCCATGATGGGGCTCGGAGGAAAGGCCGCTTTTGATCTGCTAGTTCCGGGTGAGGTTGAGGCCTCGCTGAAAGATACTCCACTGACCCAGGCCAAGAGATGGGGCATGGTCGTGGACATGGACAAGATGAATGATGAGATTATGGACAGATGCGTTGAGGCCTGCCATCGGATCCATAACGTGCCGGACTGGGGAGACCCGAAGGTGGAAATCAAATGGATCTGGAAGGAGACTTACGAGCACACCTTTGCCGGCCAGGGACATGATTATCAGGGCGAGGAATTTAAAGAGAGGAATTTTCTCATACTCTGCAATCACTGTGACAACCCTGCCTGCTGCCGCGTATGCCCTACAAAGGCCACATGGAAGAGAGAAAAGGACGGTGTGGTTATGATGGATCCGCACCGGTGTATCGGATGCAGGTTCTGCATGGCCGCATGCCCATTTGGAGCGAGGAGCTTTAACTGGGGGGATCCCAGAAAGGCCCCCGAGGAGCTGAATACGCAGTTCCCCACAAACCGGGATTACCCGACCAGGACCAAAGGGGTGGTGGAGAAATGCAATCTCTGCGCGGAGAGGATCGCCAAGGGTCAGTTCCCGGCCTGTGTTGAGACAGCCAATGAGATCCTGAAAGATTCCTTGGTATTTGGCGATCTGGAAGATCCGGGTTCAAATGTTAGGAAGCTTCTTCGTTCGCGCTATGCTATTCGACGTAAACCCGAACTTGGGACAGGTCCCAATATCTACTATGTAGTATGAGGTGATTATGCTTGACAAGGCTATAAAGGGAAGTCAGATATACTGGGGATGGATAATATTTCTTCTCGCTCTCATTGGGGTCGGCTTCGGCTTCTATCTCTATCAGTGGTTTGAGGGCCTGCGGATTACAGGCATGAGCAGGGACGTATCCTGGGGGTTCTATATCGGCCAGCTCACCTATTTTGTGGGTGTGGCGGCATCCGGGGTTATGGTCGTCCTGCCCTGCTATCTGCATGATTACAAGGCATTCGGAAGAATTACCATCCTGGGAGAATTTTTAGCCGTCCCAGCGATCATCATCTGCCTCCTGTTTGTCTTTGTGGATCTCGGGAATTTTCCCCGCTTCATAAATATGATGATTCACCCCAACCTGACTTCGATCCTGTTCTGGGACGCCATTGTCCTGAACGTGTATCTGTTTCTGAATATCCTGATTGGCTGGAATGTGCTCAGTGCGGAGAGGAAAGGGATCCATTACCAGAAATGGATCAAGATCCTGATCTATATCTCTATCCCCTGGGCCTTCAGTATTCATACGGTAACCGCGTTCCTGTATGCGGGTATACCAGGCAGACACTACTGGTTGACTGCCATTCTGGCGGCTCGCTTCCTTTCATCAGCCTTTTGCTCCGGACCTGCCCTGCTTATCCTTCTGTGCCTGATCGTGAGAAAGGTAACTAAATTTGATCCCGGAAAAGAACAGATCAGGACCCTTGGCGGGATCGTCGCCTATGCCATGATCATCAATGTTTTCTTCTTCCTGCTTGAACTCTTTACCGCCTTCTACAGCCAGATCCCCGGGCATATGCACTCGATTGTATATCTCTTTGTGGGCCTGGAAGGCCATGGAAAGCTGGTACCGTTGATGTGGATCGCGACTGCATTTGCGTTTATTGCGCTTGTAATCCTGATTGTTCCCGGGTTCCGGAGGAAAGAAGGTATCCTCACGGTGGCATGCATATCGGTCATCATCTCCACTTGGATCGATAAGGGCTTCGGTCTGATTGTCGGCGGTTTCATACCCAATTCCTTTGAAAAGGTCTTTGAGTACTGGCCCACAGTGCCGGAGGTCTTTATTTCGGTCGGGATCTGGGCAACCGGACTTTTCATACTTACTGTCCTTTACAAGATAGTAACCGCCGTCAAAGAAGAGGTGGCTGCCTGATAAACCTACTATACAGACTTACACAGGGAGGACCTTATCTTTATAATGGAGAGGGGGGCCTTCCTCTTTATACACCTGTCAGCAGGACAACCCATAGGATAGATCCTTTAACCCGGATTGTGCATTAGAAACCTACTGCGGCTTGAAAATCCTTGCTGCAACGCTTGTTTCACGATTTTGTTCCTCAACAGATTTATTAATATGCCTGCGTCTCAAAATCGCTCCAACTTCGCGTTTCGCTAAGGTTTTCTGCGCCTCGCTACGGTTCCTAATGCACAATCTGGGTTTAAAGCAGTCAGAATGTAAAACAAATATGACACAAAAAGCTTGACACCAAATTCTTCCTTTGTTAAAAAATTCACGATCTGCCGTGAGGAATAAACAAAGCAAGACATAATAGTGGTAACTATCTGGAAATATAGTGGAAATATTTATTTTATATAGAGGAGGTCAAATAATATGGGTTATGAAGTAGTAGTTGATACAGATAAGTGTGAAGGGTGTGAGGAGTGTGTCGAAGTCTGCCCCGTGGATGTTTTCGAGATGCAGGATGGCAAATCCGTAGTAATCAGTCCCGAGGAATGCCTGGGATGCGAAAGCTGTATCGAGGTGTGTGATCAGGACGCCATAACGATCACCGAGACATAAAAATATCACGCTATTACACCTATGACGCCAATCCGACTCAAAGGGTTGATGGTGTCTGAGAAAGATTGCCATAATAAAAAAGCCGCTCTATTTCAGAGAGGCTTTTTTTATGTGATCTGGTCTTAATTGATAGGCCTGGGCTTACTTCCTCCCGTGGCATTCTTTACATTTCTTTAACGGTGCCTTTTTACCTTCCTTGTTGATCGTTTTATGGCATTCTTTGCAGTTATTGTGGTAGGCAAGTTTTAGTTTTTTTACATCTCCCTTTTTCTTTAAAGGATCGTGACATGTGATGCACTTTGCTACCGGATCACCTTCCTTCCATATGTTCTTCCCATCCTTATAGTCATGGTGACATTCGATGCAAGTGACCTTATGCTCTTCAATATGCGTTTTATGAGTCAGTTTTACAGGTTTTTTTTGATCCTTCTTATAACCCTTATTTTCAATCTGGACATCATCAGAAACATCCGCCGCCGTCAGGACGCCTGCCGCAATAAAAAGAAAGCCCATGAGTAGAACCGCTGCCACCGTTAGTAATCCCTTTTTCATATCTGTTTAACCCCCCTAAATATATATTTTTTTACTTCATTGGTGAATTCCTTTATTTAATATAGCTTATAGGTTATTTACTTTATAAATATCGGCAAAGCTTGTCAATATCTAAAAGCGCCTGTTTCAATTCGCCAAAGGCGAACAAGTCCGCCATCCAGTCTCTTCCGCAAGCGGATTCGTCGAGGACAGGAAGGCGGACAAGCCCTGCAAAAGCGGATAAAGGTTTATCCCCCCGCAGCTTGTTGAAACTCAGCAAAGATTCCCCCGCCTCTTATTGATTATATATAGCTGAATATGTTATAAAAAAATCTCTTCTTGTCCAAAATCAATTTTTATTGGACAGCAATGTCCGGTTAGGATTTTGCATTAATGACATCTGTATTCTAAAGATGGCCGGTGGGGGTCTCTTTTCAATGGCGAACGGGTTAGAAGCAAAACTTTTATAAAAGGCGCCTGCCAGGCGGACGGAATGCTTCTCCGTTATTCAGCCTCGTTCAGATCGGATAATATCC
>JAFDAM010000099.1 GCA_019313825.1 Deltaproteobacteria bacterium | reverse complement strand
AAAAAGACAGACCGCCCGGCCCCCGGATACTTTCCCGAACTTGTCTGCCAGGTCGCCGGATCGGTGAAAGAGCCGAAATAGGTATCGTATGACTTGTTAAACAGGTTGTTCCCCTCGAGAGACAGGAGCCAGTTTTCAAAGAAACGCTGTTCAAGCCTGAGGTCGACGGTAACGTAAGGATCCAGGGTGCTTACAGGATCTGTGGTGGTTTCATCCGTGCCGTAGAAATACCGATCCCCAACATATCTGACCGTTGCCGTGGCGGTCAATCCGAAAGGGGCCCAGTACGTGAGGTTTCCCCTGAACAGGTGTTTGGGGGTGTATGTGGCCCGCCGGGTTACATTCTGATTCTCCTCTTCAGCATCGGTGTAGGTGTAGTCAAAGGCAAGAATCACATCGTAAAACGGCCCGAACTTGGTTCCCACCTCCACGCCGTTGGCCTTAGCCTTATCTACGTTCTGCGGGGTCCAGACCCAGTTAATATCAGGGGCCCACTGGATCTTGTCTTTGAGGTTCCAATTGAAGTATGTGATAGATAGAAATACCCTATTGTCAAACAACTCCTGTTCAACTCCGGCATCGAAATGCCAACCAGTTTCAGGTTTGAGATCAGGATTCCCTTTGGTATAGGGACCTGCCGGCCAGAAAAGATCGTTGGGGGTAGGGGCACGGAAGTGCTTTCCGTAATTAAACTTAATGGCGGTGCTTTCAAGAGGATTGACGATGAGGCCGAAACGGGGAAGGTTTTCCGTGCCAAACTCAGAGTGGTCTTCGTGCCGCACTCCTGCCACCCCTTTGATATAGCTGCAAGGGCGGTATTGGGCTTCTCCGTAGATTCCCAGGGTGTGCAGCTTGGCAGAGGTCTCAGAGGTGGATCCTGGAACGTCCGCGCCGATAGAATCGAGATCTGTGTTCTTGTTTTCCCAAGTATAGTGCTTATATTCCGACCCCACCAGCAGGTTCGCGCCTTCGAACGGTTTGAAGTCAAGATCTCCCTCGAGACCCAGAACCTTGTTGGTCACCCAGGTCCTCGCTCCGGTACCGTCAAAGCTCCACCTGTCATAGTTGTAACTGTCCATGTACGTATAATCCGCCCGGAACTTGAGATCTACCCAGTCTGTGGGTTTACTGTCTATATTGAGGACCCCATGGGCATCATTATCCCTTCCCCTGTTGAGCAGACTGGCAGACTCCGAGTTAAAAAACTCTGTACCATTTATGTAGTAGCTCTGTGTGCCCGCAGGAGGCTGCACGCCCGGCACGCCAAAATCCCTGTATATATAGTCGCCGTAAAGGCTGATATCCAGGGCGTCTCCTTTGTCCAGCACCAGCTTTATGGAGGCGTCGTTGTGGCTGAGATCGCTGTTTGAACGAAATCCCAGCGTCCTGTACCGATTGGCCGTCAGGTAGTACCCAAAATCACCAACTGCAAACATTCCCTGTTCCGCGGCAAGCCCATAGGTGCTCTGGGACCCGAAACCGGCGCTGGCCTTGAGGTCTGTTTCTTCCCTCTCAGGCCTCTTGGTAATGATGTTTATGGTGCCGCCCATGGCGCCGGACCCATAAAGGACAGAACCCGAGCCTTTGACCACCTCAATCCGTTCAATGCTGTTAAGGGGGATCTTGTTGACATCAGCGATGCCAAGGGAGGGCGAATTGATTGTTACGCCGTTCACGCGGACCTGGGTGGCGTCACCGGACATGCCCCTGATATGAATTTGCCCTGCAGCGCCGCCATAATCACCGCGGGTCCTCCAGTCAATACCAGGTTCATTGGCTAAGAGTTCTCCTAAGGTCTTTGCCGGGGATTCCTCGATGTCCAAATCATCAACGATAATCACGAAGCTGGATACATCTTTTCGTTTTTCTTCAGTTTTGGTGGCTGAAACCACCACCTCATCCAGGGTGTCCACTGCCTCCCTGCTCGTTTTTTCATTCTCAGCCAGACAGAACATCGGAAAAACAAACAACGCGACCAGCCCTGACAAAAATACGCTTTTTTTCATGATAAACCCTCCCCTCCCTATTGTGTGTTTGTCTGACGCCTATGGCCCGGAGACAAAAAAAATCCCCGGACCGAAATGAATCGACCCGGGGATTTCCCTTTTTTATCCGCAAGATCATATAGTTCCCCTCAGTCCGTGAAGGTCACTATCTTTTTGTTCAGGCAGGTCTTCTGACTTTCGGATCATCCTACTTGCCTTGTTAGAAACCTTCCCTCTGAAGGATTCTGCAAGGCTTACCGCGCCTTCCCATCCGGCACTCAGCTTATCACTGAGTGCCCGACAGTGGCTATTTGCGGCTTTCGTCCCCGATCACAGCGGCGGGCCCGTCCCATTTTTTTAGGGTTCCCTATTAAGCTCAAAACGAGCACCTGAACGATTTTTGCTTAGCACAAAGATAGGTGAAAGTCAATAAGAATTTGATAAAATCTTTAAAAGTAATTCGTTATGATTCTTTATCGGAAACACCGGCTTCCTCAAAGGTAAGCATATCCTGAAAGATCCTTACAGCGCCTTCCATGATCCCCATGGCAAGTGCCCCACCTGTCCCCTCACCAAGACGCATCCCCAGATCAAGAATGGGATTAAGCCCAAGATAATCCAACATAATCTTGTGACCCGGTTCCTCCGAGCGATGTCCTGCGAAAACGTAATCCACCACTTCCGGGCAAATGGCATGTGCCACCAAAGCACCGGCAGTTGAAATAAAACCATCGATCACAACTGGACGACTATGATAGGCCCCGGCCAGGATACACCCAGCTATCCCACCGATCTCAAACCCCCCCACCTTGGAAAGGACATCCAGGCCATCCCCACGGTCAGGCCGGTTCACTTCAATGGCGCGACGGATAGTTTCTCGTTTCCTCAAAAGTCCTTTATCATCCACACCGGTTCCACGCCCAACCATATCCTCAAGGCTTCTACCTGTGAGCACAGTCCCGATAGCCGCCGAAGGGGTCGTGTTGCCGATCCCCATATCCCCTGTACCCAAAATCTCTACACCTCTCTGGAAGAGATCCGTGGAAAGCTGAAACCCTGTTAGGATAGCCTTTTCAGCCTCTTGGCGCGTCATAGCCGGACCTTTTGCGAAATTTGCTGTACCCTTAGCCACCTTCCGGATCAAAAGCCGCTCCCCTTTTTCCAGTGAAGCGGGGTCCAAATCCGGGATAATACCCATGTCCACCACCCAGACATCTGCATTCACAAGACGGGCAAGCACATTGATCCCTGCACCATTTTTCAAGAAAGTACGGACCATCTCGCCAGTAATCACCTGCGGGTATGCACTCACTCCCTCATTAACCACTCCATGGTCTCCGGCCATAACCAAAACCGCCTTGCTATTAATTGAAGGCTCCAAGGTCTTATAGATCCCACACAACTGCTCGGAAATGTCATGGAGCCTTCCCAGTGCCCTGGTTGGCATCACTAATTGAGACGTTCGCTCCCTGGCCTTCTCGACAAATTCTCCATCCGTTTGCCCAATTCCTTCTACGATTTCCTTCAATCCCATACTATTTATGTCCATTTTTATCACACCCCCCGTTTGTTTATTCCTCACAGGCCAAAAAAAATCCCCAAGCGTTAACCGCTTGAGGATTTACCTTTTCCGCAAACATGAAGCAGGATGGCAGGTCTTCTGACTTTCGGATCACTCTACTGCCCGCACCTTCCCATCCGGCACTCAGTTCATCACTGAGTGCCGGGCAGTGGTTAATTGCGGGGTTCGTCCCCGAACACAGCGGCGGGTCCGTACCGGATTCTTACCGGTTTCCCTATTACGCCCTTAAAGGGCGCCATCAAACTGCAGAATCTATTTATGAAATATGATTGTTAATCAGTATGGAGAAAACATCGAACTTTGTCAAGTTTTTCCCACCAGGTTCAACACGTGTCATACAGGGGTCGATTTAGAAGTTGTAGTTTAGAAGTTGAACACCTTCGCTTCGGCTGCGAGATCGATTAGATGCGGTGCTCCATCGAGCGCCATGTTAGAAAAGAATTTTGCCTCGTCAACCTGACGAGCCTCTGCACAAGGGGGTCAGACTCCAATGGGCACTTCGTTTTCTTCTAAATACGGAAAGTAGTCGTTCGGACAATCTCCGGTATCGCTCTTAGCGTCAAAATCACGTGTAGAATCCGCCCACAAGACGCCATCGTCGATGAAAAATATATTAACTGTATGATTTTTTGAGTGCGTAATCTTGGCGAATTGAAAACACCTCGTGGCTGCATTCACATCTTGTTTACTTAGAACAAACACAAAGTTTGCCATAACGGATCTCCTTTCTTTCGTAAAAAATCGACACCTTTGTACTCCACAGGTTTTGAGGCCAGTATAACGATATTTTCATACTTATGGTTCGTGGACCTTTTCACCCATAAGCGTGATT
>JAFDAM010000038.1 GCA_019313825.1 Deltaproteobacteria bacterium | reverse complement strand
ATCATCACTGCCCGCCCGCCTCGCCTGAGCGAGAGCGATGGCGGGCGGGCCCGGATCCGTGCCGCTTTCGTCGTTGGTCTCTTCCTTCTTTTTTTCCTTCATCGCCGCCGTCACCTTCTCGATGTCAGTCAAAAACTCGCTTTTGAAAACCCTTAACCGCATCTTTGTGACCATGATCCCGTCGTCATGGATCCTGACGATATCGGACCGTGTGTCAAACCCCAGACCGTTCTCCTCCAGGATCTGTTTGACCTCTGCCTGTTTAAGAGGTAATGCCTCGGCAATACGTTTCCCGATCAACACCCTGCAGGCCTCATCCCTGGTCAGGTTCTTTTTCTTGGTGCCGGCATACGCCTTTGCAAGCTTTTGTGCTTCGTCCTCCTCAACACCCGCCACCTCTGCCAGCACATCAACCGCTATCATGCCCTCATTTTTTGCCATAACATCCTCCTTGATAACTAAAAGTTAACGATCCAGCCAGGACGGCCGATCATAGCCGCTTTTCCTCAGCCAATTTTCAGGAGTACCTTTCGACTTTGCTGATATATTTTTCGGCTTTTTGTTTTTATCTCCCAACAAGGCTGGTCCCCTGAGAAGATTAAGCCCGCCACCTACCCATTCAGGCTCCACAACGATCTGACAGAGTCCCTCAGCGTCAAGAAAATGATTATCACCCCGGACCTGTACCCATTTTTCAATGCCCTTCCTGTCCCGCTGCTTTTCCTCCGCCAGGATCTGGCTTACATAGTCCTTATACTCTTTCTCCGTCCCGGAATGGAGATACGCCCCTTGCGGCCGCCCCTCGATGGCCAGGCCAAACCGGTGATAAACCATGTCTTTGATCTTGTCAGTATCCAAAAGGACAAGCAGGAGCCCGCCCGGGATCGGTTTGCCGCTCGGTGTTTTATCAAGTGCCTTGCCCACATGAACCTTTCCGGCCAGGGGCCGGCTCGATCCCTTTGTGGCCCACACATAACACCCGCGGCCTCTGCCGTTATAGCGGATCCACCAGTAGGCGTCCTCAGTCATGCTGAATTCGCCTTCCTCCCCTTTACCTCCGCCGGTGTCCAGGGCCGCCCGCCATATCTTCATGAATTTGCCCTGGTCCTCCCCGTCAGAGCAATCAATGGGATAAGAACTCTCAAAAAGCAGGTTCTCCACCTCGTCCCAGTTGTTTAAATGGCCTTTATGAATGAGCCACGATGTGAAATCCCTTGACCAGGCCCGGACCACGAACCAGTAACCCCGTTTCTGTTTGTCTATCCCGGCGGAAAGGGCGATCGCCTCTTTGGGGACCGTCTGCGGAGGCAGGTCACACCTGGCCTTGAGGATCTTTGTCTCAGTGGAGGTGACCGTCACCTGGGAAAACGGTTCAGCCAGTGTGGAGTTGATAAAACCCTGGAGGGCCTTTTGCCGCATATTGCCGGACAGCCTGAATATCTTCACCCAGTTAGTGACCAGTTTTTCGAGTTTACCGCCGGCGAACAGGGAATATATCCTGTTCACATGGTTTCCATACGTCCGCTCGTAGCCTGTGGGCTCAGTTCTCGGGACCTCTTTGCCTTTCCTGACAGCGTTATTCTTTTCCGCAGTGGTCCAAAGCTCACCGCATTCTCCGCACTCATACCGCACTGTCTTGCTGATCTGTTTATTGGTGGCCTCTCTGCCTCCCTCCCAGACGACACGGCCGAAATGATGCATGGTGCCGTCCTCCGCCCTATACATACCGTCGGAAAACCCGTTGGCGTATTTCGGGTTCCACCGGAGCGGCTGAAACTGCCCGCAATAAGGGCAGGGGACATGCCAGTCCAGAACAATGTCGCAGGCGTCCATCTCCCGGATGATATTGCCTTCAACTGTCGTGGGTGTGGACGTGAGGATGTGTTTCTTGTGGCCTTCGGGGTATGTGTCTGTCCTTTCCCGGCCCAAAGATAAGGGGCTTGCTTCCTTGGTAGTTACATAATAACCCTCTTTATCAATCTCATCGAAGATCATTATTCTGAAAGTTTTTGTCCCGAGATCAGCGACACTGCTCGCCCAGCATATGCCGATATATCCGCCATTGGGCAAGACAATCTCTTTTTTTGTAAAATTGTTAGGGTTGTAAAGATGGCGGAGATGTTCTGAATCCTTAAACATCGATTTAATCTTTTGCGTGCTCACGTATTCCGAGGTCTTTTGATCCGCCAGCACGATTCCAATAGGAGAGGGATCCTGATCAGAATAAAAACCTATCACATTCAAAATGGCGTCGGTCCCGCCATATTGGGCGGGCTTACATATCACCTGCTCGTCAACGCCCGGGTCATTACACCTGTCCATGATCGGCACTAAAGGCGGCACCATGGAAAGGCGATAGAGCCCCTTGATCGCGGAATGGGACGCGAGAATCCGCTTTTTCGCAGCCCACTCGGAAATCGTGATCCGCTCCGGCGGCCGCACCGCGTCCAGCTCCTCAGGAAACCAATTTACTGCAGGTTCAGACATATAATTCACTCATGGATAATAACGGGTTTGCCTAATTTTACAGCATGCGAGATCGTGTTTTCTGTGCCACCCTTCCTGTCCGGAGACACAAAGGCATGCAAAACATCACAGTCTTGCGCGATTAGTTTATTCCTCTCAAAATATCTCCTCGCCGCTTCTCCCCTGTTTCGTACTCCTGCCAAATTCGGTTCATGTATTATCCGGGATAAGCCTATTTTTTTGGACATATCCTCAGCCCAGGTGTCTACTCCACAGCAACCACCACTAATTATAATATCGCCCTGGTCGAAGGATTTAACCAGATCATAAACCACCTCTCTGTTTTTATATTCCCTGGATCCTACAATTCCAATTTTCATTAATTTCCCCCCATGCACCACACAAGGCCATCCACATGATTGCCTTTAGCAACAAGCAGATTAAAACACATGCTCGCTGTCGAGCCTGTATTTATAAAATCATCAATCCATAAAACAGATGAATCCTCTATGTCCCAATCATTACAAAATACTGTGGTGCCTTGTTGAGTACTTTTAAATCTGCCATGCCCTTCTTTATCTCTCTGTCGAAAGGCGGCCTTAAAAGGCAGGCCTGTCTTTGCAGAGACGGCCTTCACAAGCTCAAACGCAGAATAGTTATTTAAATCACGCTTCCTGGAAGGCGGGGCTGTGGTAATTACATCGTAATTATTCTGGACCTTCCCCGATATTTCGCCGGCGATAAGATCAGCAACCTTTGTATATTGGGCGGGGTCCTCCTTCCAGGCTGTAAAGACCGTCCAGTTTATCTGTGTTCGCATGCGCAAAGAGAAACAGCCTAAAAATGCCCTGTTATGGGCCCTGATAATAATCTTTGTTCCGGGGTATAAGAGGTCGCCTGCCCGCACTTTCGGAGCATCTGAAAATTCCAGCATTGCCTGTTTTTGCCCTTGTTCCATACGTTTTTCCACACCTTTTATTGATTCGATGAACAAAACCTCCCGGTCCGCGCGAAACGGTCCCGGATCTCCCAAACCTCGTTGCTGATTAGCATCTGCATCTCATCCTCTGTTTTCCCGATTATCAATGGAGGCAACCGGTTTGCGAGAAATTCCATGCCACGACTGACCTCTTTGACCCGTGCAGCCCATTCCGCTGCCACATCACCACGTAAGACATACTCACCCTTTGCCACCTGGAGCTTGAATGCCTTTAATTCTGAGTCAAGCCTCTTAATCTCAGTCTCATAATAAGCCCTTTCATGACCATTTCCCTCTACCGGATCCCCATCACCGGATGGCGCCGGCGCTGTATTCTCTTGGCCTGGAATCAACCCTGGGTCCTTAATTAATCCTTCCTTGAGAGCCCATCTTCCGACAGCCACCAGGTCATATCCGTTCGGCAGCTGCGGCATCGGGGTATCTCGATGAGACCAATTAATGATGGTCCGCTTTGTAACGCCATAATGCCTGGCCACAGCCTCCTTACTTGTGACCACATACTCTGGCAGACCCTCTGTGGTCCTTGCCTGGTATTCTTTCCGGTAATCCTCCAGCCTCTTTGCTTCGGCTGCCGTTAATGGTTTTCCTCTGTTCAATTTATTTTGGAGGTTCTTGAAATCCCTCTCCTGCATATCCCGGATCTCTTTGAGCCGCTTCTCCGCCTCAGTCTCAGGCTTTTTCCTCCCTTTTTCATCAGCCTGGTACTCCGTCATATCGAATAATGTGTCGTTTTCACCCTTCATTTTCAGAAATTCGCCTTTTAAATCTTCCGTTTTTACCTGTCCCTATTCTTTTCATAAAATCACCAACTTACAGCCCTATTTTTTCAGGTCCCTCCTGCACCCTCCCATCTCCCAAATTAATGGGTGAAACCCCAAAAACACCCCACAACCGCTGAATGATCGCGCTGGGGGAAACCGTATAGACGATTTCTCCAGGAAGGACCCGCACCTTAAGGGGCACGGGCATGGGGTGGGTTTAACAGGCTGGATAATTTGCGACCTTCAGGAGAGTTTTCAAAGGCAGTCCATGAATCTTTAAACTCTTTTGCCTCTTGGATGAACTCTGCCTCTCGATAGTGCGGACCGCGAGTTTTTATAACTGACTGAGCCCATCCCCATGGATCTTTCACATCATCCCACCTATCCAACAGAGATTTTAATACATCGATGATAGCTTGATGATGATAACCTTCACCGACTTTTTGCTGTACCCATGGCCACACTTCAAAAGATTTTTTCTTGTTTGATTTTTTAGATAGGCTTTTCCCGAGTTTAACAATCTGATCTCGATGTTGACCTGTTACTTGTTTGGAAAAATGTTTTGAATGAGAGTCCGCTGTAAGCGGCTTTTCTTCGCTAGAAGAAAAGCTCTTCTCTTTACTTAACTTCTCTTGAGGGCAGGGTAGGGTGTTGTCGTCCTCCCCATCGGGTGGAGTAGTGCACCCCATCGGGTGGAGTGCTCCACCCTTAAAGGTGTACTTGTTTATAACTTTATGATGTTCTGATTTATTATAGGTGGGGATTTTTGAAGGTTGCCTTTTAATCCCCTTAAACGTTTGACTTTCTTCCCATGCCTCTTTTGGCATCTCAATATATGGCTTATCATTAACAATATACCAATATATTAATTCCAATCGATCCATTTCCGTTAATTCATTGAACACATCTTCAACTGTAAAACCTCGCCTCGGGACGACATTGAATTTTACATCTTCAGGATCTCCATTCATTCTTCCTTGATCATCATACTGTGGAATCATCCATGTATATAATAAGGCACCTTTATCAGATAAATAATTAACCCTCTGACTCTGAGATATTTTTCTACCAAGAGATCTTCTATTTCGAGGCATATGCACCCCTCAGATCGGCCAGCAGAATATAATTGTAGATATTAAGATGGTGTGCGATCATCTAAATGGTTCTCCTTGCATTTTGTCCGTAATTTGTCCGGAAATTATTGGGTATAAAAACAAAAAGGCTTTCCGGTAAATACCGAAAAGCCTAATAATATCAACATGGTGGGCGGTGAGGGATTTGAACCCTCGGCTTCCACCGTGTGAGGATGGCACTCTCCCGCTGAGTTAACCGCCCGATAAAATTGCTGCACAATTTTATAATATGTCTCGCAGGAAGCGAGACTTTAAGAAAACCAACTTACTGATTGATACAATAGAATAGGTGTGGTTGTAAATAGAAATTTAGCGAAATTCATGAAGTCAGAATTTTATGAAAAATAATTGATTTTCATCTTCCGATATGCGCTAACTCATTCCAACCGATTTTTTTAGATCTCGGACCTCATGGGTCTCAAGGCGGCGGTATTCTCCGATCTTGAGATCCCCAAGCTCCAGGCTGCCGAAACCGGTCCTTATCAGATGAATCACCCGGTATCCTACGGCCTCTATAATTCGCCTTACCATACGGGTCCTGCCCTGGGTGACGGTCAACCTGAGCAGACTTTTCCCTTCATGCTGCTTGAGCAGGACCGCTTTGGCGACACTGCTGAAGCCGTCATCAAGCTGAACACCATTTTTCAATGATTTTAGAGCATCTTCGGATATCAGGCCCTCTACAGTGACTTTGTATATCCTTGGGACATGGTATCTCGGGTGGGTCAGCCGGTGTGAGAATTCACCGTCATTTGTAAACATCAATAGGCCGAGGCTGTCAAAATCAAGGCGCCCGACCGAATAGACCCTCTGAGACAAATCTTTTAAGAGGTCGACCGCAACGGGTCTCCCTTCAGGATCATTGAGCGAAGAGATATAGCCAAAGGGCTTATTCAGCATCAGGTAGATCCTCTCAGAAGGTCCTGGGATCTCCTTTCCGTTTACCTTGATGCTTTCCTTGCCCCAGATCGCCCGGCTTCCAAGCTTCTTGACTATATGGCCATTCAACATGACCCGTCCGGCCCTGATCAGCTCATCGGCCTTGCGCCTTGATGACAGACCGGCCAAAGACAGGATCTTGTTAATTCGCTGAGCCCCGGTCGGGTCAGTATTCTGGTGTTTCCTCTTCACTCTGGGGTGTTGGTTCATCTTTCTCTGACCCGGTCGGCGCCTCCTCACTTGCAAGGGACACTTCTTCAATCTCCTCTACATGCTCTTCTTCCGAAGCCTCATCGCCTTTCTCAGGGGATTCTTCTGTGACTTCTCCTGTAGGTGCCTCTAATGCATCTCCCTCACCTGCAGGCGTAGGCTCCTCTTCTTCGGACCCGGCTGACACCTCTTCATTCGCAGCGGGCTCTTCTGCAATCAATTCTGAAGGCGCTTCTTCCGTAACTTCATCACCAACTGCATGGGGCTCTTCTATGACCTCTCCTGCCTGCGCCTCTGATGCCTCTCCCTCATCTGCGGGCGTCGGTTCATACTCTTCAGATCCAAGCGCCTTAATCTCTTTTAGTTTTGGGAGAGACGAGATATCTTTAAGATCAAATGTCTCCAGGAATCTTTTTGTCGTCCCATAGATGAGGGGCCTGCCTGGCAGCTGTTCACGGCCCATGATCCTGATCAGGTCTTTTTCCAGCAAGGTTCTCAAGATGCCACCCACATCCACTCCCCTGAATCTCTCTAGCTCATGACGGAGAATGGGCTGCTTATAGGCAATAATGGCTAATGTCTCCATTGCCGCCCTGGATAAACGGTTTGGCGAAGTCTGGAGCATCCTCAGGATGTATGATCCGTATTCGGAACGGCTCCTGAACTGGTAGCCTTTGGCCACCTCTTTGAGCACAAAACTGCGGCCCAACTCTTCATATTCGAATTTCAACACCTCCAGGGCGCTTTTGATATCAGATGCTTTTGAATCAGGCAGACAGGAATGAATATCTCTGACAGTGATCGGTGTGTCTGACGCAAAAAGCAGCGCTTCAACAATCAATTTCAATGATTTACTCATGATCCATTTCCTCTTTATCTGCGAAATGGGCCTCTAACCGTATATCTTTGTATGGATCAGGTTGAAAGACCCTTACCAGACCCTGGTGGACCAGTTCCAGTAATGCCAGAAAGGTCCCAATAAATTCGGAGATTGTCCTATCATCCTTAAAGAGATCTTTGAAACAGATGGTGCTATCTTCCTTTAATTTATCCATTATAAATGTTGATCTCTCTTTAATTGACCACTGATGAGCCTTGAAGCTTAATTGAGCGCCAGGCAATTTCTGTTCAACGATCCTTTTAAAGGCGTCCATCAACTGGAACAGATTGATATCCAGTAGGGGCTCTTCTCCCTGAAATTGGGCAGTATAATCATAGGGCAGGCTGCGCTTAAACACATCCCTGTCCAGCAATTCCCTTTCAGACAGTTCTCCGGCAATCTCTTTCAGGCGCATGTATTCCAGGAGCGGGCGCGTGATCTCCACACGTGGATCCTCTTCATCATCCCCTTCGCCGAATTGGGGAAGCAACATCCTGGATTTGATATGGATAAGTGTTGACGCCATAACCAAAAAATCACCAGCCACATCGATATTTAAAGCCTTCATAATATCAAGATATGCCAGGTATTGATCGGTAATTATGGCAATGGGAATATCAAAGATATCCACCTCATTCTTTCGGATCAGATGGAGAAGCAGATCCATGGGCCCCTGAAATATTTCCAGTTTAACTTTGTATTCGGTGCTATCGATCATTTATCATTTATCATTTAACATTGATCATTTAAAATTAGCGAGCATTTACAAGAGGATCCGATCTTATATTTTAACAGCCTCCTTCACCTCTGCCATTGTCTGCTGGGCAATTATTTCGGCCCTTTTATTGCCCTGGTCAATGATATCCTTGACCCTGCTGATGTCTGATTCCAGCTCTTTCCTCTTCTCTCTGATAGGAGAAAGAGCGCTGCACAGGTTTTTAGCCATTATCTTTTTACAGTCAACGCAACCGATGGCTGCCTTGCGACAGTCTTTTTCGATCTGCTTGACCGTGTCTTCCGGGGTATATATCTCATGAAATGAGAATACATTGCATATGTCCGGATCACCCGGGTCGGACTTCCTGGCCCGCTGGGGATCTGTGATCATCTGGCCTGTTTTACTTGTGATATCATCATCCGTATCCGTAAGAAAGATGGCATTGCCATAACTTTTACTCATCTTGCGCCTGTCAAGGCCCAATATTTTTGATGTGGGGGCGAGAAGCACATCGGGTACGGGAAAGACCTCCTTGTAAAGGTGGTTAAAACGTCTTGCTATCTCTCTGGTCATCTCCACGTGCGGTGCCTGATCCTCACCCACGGGAACTCCGTTGGCCTTGTACATCAGGATATCTGCGGCCTGTAAGACAGGATAGCCTAAAAAACCGTAGGTATACAGGTCTTTCTGGGTGAGTTCCTTCAACTGTTCTTTGTAGGTGGGGTTTCTTTCCAGCCATGACAGCGGAGTGATCATGGAAAAGATCAGATGAAGTTCAGCATGCTCCTTTATATGGGATTGGATAAAAAATGTGGATATTTCAGGGTCAAGTCCTACTGAGACCCAGTCTATAATAATATCATCAATAGAGTCCTTGATTATCCCAGTGTTTGCATATTCACTCGTGAGAGCGTGCCAGTCCGCGATAAAGTAAAAACATTCATAATCTTCCTGGAGCCTTTTCCAGTTGCTCAGTGCGCCGTGAAGATGCCCCAGATGCATCTTCCCGGTTGGTCTCATTCCACTTAAAATCCTCTTCTTCATTAATTCTATCTCCTATCTTTTATTGAATCTTTCGTTCTATGATTTATTGATGTGATATCTTTATGAAAGATAAATCATGCCGGGTATTGAATTAAGGGATAAGTTGAGTTATCTACAGGTGTCTTTCGAAGGTCTCTTTTACAAAACTGCTCTCGTCTTCCTTTGTGCGTACCAGATTATTAAGCCTGGCCTCCAAAATGCTATCAAAGATTTTCTTATAGATAAGGCCAGGTTGAAATCCCATCTCCTTCAGATCCCTGCCCTTAAGCTTGACCTGTGTGCCCTTTAACTTGGTAATATAATTTGAGATTAGCCTCTTTATCTTTTCATTGTTGGTCTTTGCCATCATATAGAGCAAGATCTCTGTATCATATTGTGAAAGCAATGTATAGATGCCAAAGTTGTTATCCCCTTTCAACCTGTATAGTTTATCCAGCACATTATTAACATCCGCTCTCTGGGATAACATCCTGCGGTTTTCCTGATCCTCCATCTGCATATTTTCCGCCAGTTTCTTCATGGCCCTTGCGTCCAATGAGGATGTCAGCCCGTACCAATAAACCTTCCATGTCTCATATGGATCTTCCAGGTAGAGCAGATCGAACCATGAGGTAACCCCCCTTATCTCATCGAGCAGATTGCTAAGACTCTTTGTGAGCTTGATCTTGGGGGAGATAAATTGAAGAAGATCGAACTCATTCATTCTCTCGATAGCCTTAATGGGCTGCTGCTCCATTAACAGAAGCTTCAGCTCCGTAAAAAGGCGCCGACCGGACAGGTTTTTAAAGCAGTTGATGTTCACCGCGTTTTTTATGAGGGCGAGGGTAAGCTTCCCGATTCTGAAACCGAATCGTTGCTCAAACCGGATGGCCCTCAATACCCGTGTGGGATCCTCTACAAAGCTGAGATTGTGAAGGACGCGGATGACCTTTTCCTTGATATCCTTTTGTCCCCCGAAATGATCTATCAGGGTTCCATAGTCGCTTTTATTCAGTTTAATTGCCAGGGTGTTTATGGTGAAATCCCGCCTCAACAGGTCCATTCTCAGGGAGCTTGTCTCCACAATGGGAGGGGCGGCAGGTGTCTCATAATACTCCATCCGGGCGGTGGCCACATCTACCTTAAAGCCATCGGGAAAGATCAGAATTGCCGTTCCGAATTTCCGGTGGCTCCTTACCCGAACCTCATGGTGCTCGGCAAACTCATGTGCGAAACTGATACCGTTACCCTCAATAACAATGTCCACATCCAGGTTTTTTTGTTTCAAGAAGACGTCCCTTACAAGGCCTCCCATTAGATAGGCGTTGTATCCGAGCATGTCGGCGGTGGATCCAAAATCCTTCAAGAGTTTAATTATCTTTATAGGAAGACGTTCTTTCAGCATGGAAGCGATATTCTTCTTTTTTGTGAAATGGGATACGTGATGAGAATCATACAGGAAGTCCGGTATCACAGGCCCGCCCACAAGGATGTGCAAAAGATCCGTCCTGGTTATGACTCCAATCACCCTGTTCCCTTCCATTACGGGAAGGATTCTCAATTTGTTTTTGATAATCAGATCCTGAACCTCATGAAGAGAGGCGTCAGGGCTTACGGTGGAGAAATTGATATCCATGTATTCCTTGACCGGGATATTCCCAAGGCCAAAATAGACGGCCTTTTCCATTATCTGCCGGGTAATATATCCTTGCAGATTATCCTCTTGATCAATGACCACAAGGACATTGATATTATATTTCGTCATTATGGTGGCAGCCTCTTTTATATCCTCTTCAGGAGAGATACGTATGGCCGGTGAAGACATCATATCCCTTGCCTTTTTCTGAGGGTTTATACGACTCCTTAGCAAGGCCTGAAGGGACCGTTCCACCTGTATCAGGGTTTTATTTCTGATTGTTGCCGAAGCCGCTTGCGGATGGCCGCCTCCCCCGAAGGCCAGTGCTACCTCGGCAACATTAACGTCTTCCAAACGACTTCGGGCCACCAGATATACCTTGTCTCCCATCTGGGCAAGGGCGAACAGGACATTAAGATTCTCCATGTCCATGAATTTATGCACCAGGACCGCAAAATCTCCCACATAATCCTCCCTTATGATCTTTGCGATAACTACCTCCACTCCATTGATAACACGGGTAGTTGCCGATCTGGTCAGGTCATTTAATAGCCACACCTGTTCGGCGGTAAGTTCCCTGGTGAGCATATCTGAAATCATGTTCTGATTTGCCCCCTGCTCAGAAAGCCAGGCCGCTTCCATGAGGTCTTCGGGGCTTGTGGATGAGAATGTGAAGGACCCGGTATCTTCATGGATTCCCAGACTCATGATCGTTGCCTCATCAGGAGAAACAGGAAGGCCTCTCTCCCTTATTATCTTGGTAAGTATCGCGGTTGTGGACCCTATCTCTTGAATGACCTCTTTAACGCCTTTTATGTCGTCTTCCGAACCAGGATGATGATCATATACATGGATCTCAACATCTTTTTTATCCAATAATTCGGCTAATTTGCCTATCCGGCTCTTCTGTCGGGTATCTACAAGGATGAGCTTTTCTATTCGATCAAGATCAATCTGCTTAATCTTGGTAAAATTGAAGAGGTAAGACGTTGAGTGCAGAAAAAAGTTGCGGAGACTCTTCTCCTGTGAACCGGGGAAAACGAGGGTCGCGTCGGGATATAGTTTCTTCGCTGCGATCATTGACGCCAGGGCATCAAAGTCGGCGTTTATATGGGTCGTTATGACCTCCTCGTGGATGTCCTTGCCCCGAATCTTTCTATGTTTCCGTTTTTTGTCCTCTTTCCCTGACATGGTTTGGATCATAACACAACAGTTTGACCTTTGTCATTAGCCACAGACCTATTGGTACGCCCTGCCTCATTTATAGAGGTGTGAATGGGATGGACTGCAATGTTACCAGGTTATCAGGTTCACGGTTCACGGTTGATTTCTCTCCAACCTTGAACCTATCGAATAAGAAAATGAAGCTCCCCACCGCCCCGAAGAAGCGGGATCTTCGCTACACTTCGACAAGCGGTGGGGTATCAAAGCGGAATTGCGCCGAAGCCAACCCGTCTTCGCTCTATCGAGCTTCGACGCGGTTCGCCTCGCCATTCATCCCTGGCGCCCCGCTGAAAGCGGGATCTCCGCTGCGCTCCGACAAGCTAAGCTACAGGGTATTCTGGCGAAGGCGAATAAAAAAGCCGGGCATTAAGGACCTGCACCGGCTGAGACAACTTTATTTGCCTGGATACCAGCTATACTCCCTTCATCCTTTCCTCTTCTTCCTGTCTAGTCTTACATTCAATACATAATGTGGTAACAGGTCGGACCGTTAACCTCTCTTCGGAGATATCCTCCTCACAGGATTCACAGATTCCATATGTCCCGTTTTCTATCCGTTCCAGGGCATCTTTGATCTTTCCTATGAGTTTCCTCTCCCTGTCCCGAATCCTCAAGGTAAAATTGCGGTCTGCTTCGAGGGTTGCCCTGTCAGCCGGATCAGGCAAATTCTCCTTGGGGCCGCTCATGCCGCTCACCGTTTTGTTGACCTCTTTTAACAGGGTATCAAGCTGTTCATTCAGTAAATCTTTGAAATAATTTAATTGTTTCTTTTTTAACATTGCTTTTTTGCTGTTGCTCTCTGAATAATTTATAATCCGGTTTAATTATGCATATTTAATCGGCAACTACAATAAACTGTTAAATCAATTAAATCAATTAATAATTTATCCATTATCCGGAGCCGAAGATCCTGCTTTTTTTTCGAGTAGATTCCTCGGTCTTGGCGAATTCCTCCAAGAGTTCTCTTTGGCGCTTTTTTAGTTTTTTCGGGATCTTTACGATGATCTTTACAAACAGCTCTCCTCTCTGGTTTCTGCTGATGCTCGGCATTCCCATTGACGGCAGTGATAAGATGATATCCGGCTGAGTCCCCTGAGGGATCTTTAGCTCCTGGCCTTCATCCTGACCGATTACCGGAATCTTAATCGTATCGCCCAGGGCCGCCTGATGAAAGGATATAGGGACCTCACATAGAAGGTGGTCCCCTTCCCGCGAAAAAAACGCATGTTCTTGCACGTGAATAACTACAAAGAGATCGCCAGGAGGGCCGCCACGTTCTCCCGACTCTCCCTCTCCCCGCAAACGCAGTTGTGATCCGTTATCAACACCCGGGGGTATCTTCAGGGTTAGTTTTTTTTCAACTTTGATTCTTCCGTTGCCCCTGCATTCTTTACAGGGAGCGGTTATTATACGTCCCTGGCCGTGGCAGGTGGGACATGAGGTCTTGATCTGAAAAAACCCCTGGGATCTGACCACATTTCCGCTGCCTTGACAGGTGCCGCATACCTGGGGTTCACTGCCGGGAGTGATCCCGGAACCATCGCATGTTCCGCATGATTCCCATTTCTTAAAGGAGACCTCCTCTTCTTTGCCGGAAAAGGCCTCTTCAAGGGTTATATTCATATCATAGCGAAGATCATTTCCCTTTCTGGCCCGCTCCCTTTTGCCTCTTCTGGTTCCAAAGCCAAAAAAATCCTCAAATACATCACCAAAACTGGAAAAGATATCTTCAAAACCCCTGAAACCGCTAAATCCGGTCCCCTGAAGTCCTTCATGACCGTATTGGTCATAGATCTGTCTCTTTTGGCTGTCCCTCAGGACTTCATATGCCTCGGCAGCATCTTTAAATCTCTCTTCAGCCTCTTTATCACCCTGGTTTCTGTCCGGATGATACATCATGGCTTGTTTTCGATATGCCCTTTTGATATCTTCATCCCCTGCGTCCTGGGAGACATTCAGGGTCTCATAGTAATCTCTTTTCTCCATTGTCAATTACCTTCAGAGTTCCCGGCTCCTTCATTATTATCATCTTCAGTGGTTTGCTCATCGCCTTCTGTTTCCGTCTCCTCCGGGGCGATGTCTTCCTGGTTTTCAAGCAGGTTATCGAGATCAGCCTCATCTGATTTTACTATATTTCCCGCGGCGATCTCTCTCAGGGCGATAACGATATCTCTGTTTTTTGAAACGATAGTCGGTTCAGCGCCTTTTCTTAGTTGCCTCACGCGTTTGGATGCCATATGAATTAGGGAAAAGCGATTGTTTACATTTTTAAGGCAATCTTCTACAGTAATTCGTGCCATAGTATTCTCCTCTTAGTTTAAATAAACTTTACTTTTTAGCATTTATAATATTGAATGTAAAGACTATTTGATTTGGTATCTAAAAAATATTTTGGAGAGACCACACCATGCTAGCCAGGGTCTTGAGCAGCGCCGTAATGGGCATCGACGCGTACATTGTTGAAGTCGAGGTTGACATATCCCAGGGACTCCCTTCTTTTTCCACTGTCGGACTTCCCGAGGGTGCGGTCAGGGAGAGCAAAGAGAGGGTCAAGGCATCAATAAAGAATTCAGGATATAAATTCCCTTCTGATAGGATAACTGTGAATCTGGCTCCTGCCGATATCAAAAAGGAGGGTTCCGCCTTTGACCTTCCCATGGCAATAGGCATTCTGGCAGCCACCAGGCTTATCTCACGGGAGTCATATCACAGTCATCTTTTCCTGGGCGAACTCTCCCTTGACGGCCTCATCAGACCGATAAAAGGCAGTCTCCCCATAGCCGTTACCGCAAAAGAGATGGGTATGAGGGGGATATTTTTACCACAGGAAAATGCGCCTGAGGCCGCAGTGGTTGAAGGTGTCAATATCTATCCCGTCAAAACCCTGTCCCAGCTTGTAGAAGTCCTTTCAGGCCTTTCAAAGGTCGATCCTTTCCAGGTGGATATGAACGACCTTTTCCGGAAACAGGACCTTCAGATGGATTTCAGCGATGTTCGCGGGCAGGAAAACGTAAAAAGGGCCTTGGAGATCGCGGCTGCCGGCGGACACAACATGATCATGATCGGGCCGCCGGGCGCGGGCAAGACAATGCTTACCAGACGCCTTTATACCATTCTGCCGGAACTGAGTTTTCAAGAGGCATTGGAGACTTCCAAGGTCTACAGTGTTATGGGCCTTATGCCCAAAGGGCGCGGCCTGATAAGAGCTCGCCCGTTCAGGGCCCCTCACCATACCATATCGGATGCGGGCCTGATAGGCGGGGGGCAGAATCCAAAACCCGGCGAGGTAAGCCTTGGCCATAATGGCGTGCTGTTTTTAGATGAACTGCCGGAATTTAAAAAGAACGTCCTGGAGGTACTCAGGCAGCCCATTGAAGACGGATATGTAACCATCGCGCGCGCAAGCTCGACTGTCACCTATCCGGCCAATTTCATGCTTGTGGCGGCCATGAACCCCTGTCCGTGCGGGTTTTTGGGTGACGCCAGGAGAGAATGCCGCTGCTCTTATCTCCAGATACAACGCTATCATTCAAAGATATCCGGTCCTTTGATGGATCGGATAGATCTCCACATGGAGGTCCCGGCTGTTCAATATAAAGACCTTTCATCAAATGAACCGGGCCGGTCATCTTCAGATATATTAGAGAATGTTAATAGTGCAAGGGAGATCCAGACCAACCGTTTTCAAAGGATGAAGATACACACCAATGCCGATATGAACAGCCGCCAGATCAGGCGATTCTGCATGGTGGACTCGGAATCCGAAGGCCTCCTTGAAACGGCCATGGACAAACTGGGCCTGAGCGCGAGGGCCCATTCCCGAATCCTGAAGATAGCAAGGACCATCGCTGACCTGGAGGGCAGTGATGACATAAAATCAGACCATGTTGCCGAGGCCATCCAGTTCAGGACTCTGGACAGGAGGATGTTGAGATAAAATCGACTTCGCGATTTTATGAAACGCGCCTTCGTCGCTTTAATGAATGATTTCTCTTGATAGTGACAATATTAATGAATTTATTGAACTGGTTAATGATTTGGGATTCATCCCAAAGATACCGGTAAAAATTGAGGAATTGGGTAATCCAGAGAAAGTAGAAGCGTGGAAGAAAGAAAAGCATCTAAAGGTTTTCTCGGTTTATAATCCACAAAATGAACTTGAGCATATAGATCTCATGATAGAAAATTATATTGACTTTGAAACTGCATATATCAATCGTGAAGTTGTTTCAGCAAAGGGCATAGCAATATCAGTGATTTCAATCGATGATCTGATTAAGCTTAAAAAAAGGGCAGGCCGGAAAAGAGATGAATTAGATATCAAAGCCTTACTAAAAATAAAGGAAATAAAAGATGAACAAAGGTGAAGATAGGGCTGATGATTACTTCGATGTTGAGGATCTGAAAAGATATATGTCTCTTTCAGTGGAAGAAAAGCTCGTCTATCTTCAGGAGATTAATAGCTTCCTCATGGAGGCCATGCCGGACGGAAGTAAAAAAGCCTGGGAAGAATTGAAGAAAAACGGCTGGTAAAAAAGATTTCAGGTCCGGGCTTTGATGGATCGGATAGATCTCCACATGGAGATAAAATCGCTGCTGCGATTTTATGGGGCGCGGCTTCGCCGCTTTGGAATATATGAAAATTCACAGGAACGATGAAATGAACAGCCGTCAGATCAGAAAATTCCGTGAAATTGATATAGTTTTAAAGGCTATTTTAAAGTGTGCTTAAAAATAGCCTTGACTATTTTGTATTATTGTGCAAAATAGCCATATGCGTTACATCACTTCACATATCCTGAAAGACCTGGACAAAAAGATGGTTTTTGTTGGAGGTCCTCGCCAGGTCGGTAAGACTACACTTGCCAAAGTCATTTTAAAAGAGAACTTTTCAGACGGTCGGTATCTGAATTGGGATTTTGATGAAGATCGTCAGGATATCTTTCAAAAAAAATGGAGCAATGATAATACTTTGCTGATTTTTGATGAATTGCATAAATTTCCCCGCTGGAAAAGCTGGATCAAAGGGATTTATGACGTATCGCATGAGATCCATTCCTTCCTCATTACAGGTTCAGCCCGTCTAGATGTTTACAGGCGGGGTGGGGACTCATTGATGGGTCGATATCACTATTGGCGGCTACACCCTTTTACTCTTGACGAAATCCCTGAAGGAATCAAGCCGGAAGAAGCCTTTAAGCGTCTTATGACTGTTGGGGGTTTTCCTGAACCTTTTCTCGATGGAGATGAACGTGCAGCGAGGCGTTGGCGGCGGGAGCGTTTCGATAGGGTTCTGAGAGAAGATGTTCGCGATCTTGAATCCGTAAGAAACATTCAATTATTGAGTCTTTTCCTGGACCTTTTACGCCAAAGGGTAGGGGGATTGATTACTGTATCCAACCTTGCCTCTGACATCCAGGTCGCCCCAAAAACAGCAAAGTCATGGATTGAGGTACTTGAAAGGATGTATCTCATTTTCAGCATAAAGCCGTATACCAAATCCTTACCACGGGCTGTTCTCAAGCCACCTAAAGTCTATTTTTTTAACAATGGGGATGTTCTTGGAGATGAGGGTGCGAGGTTTGAAAATCTTGTAGCCGCTTCCCTGTTAAAGCGTTTGCATTTTCTGGAAGACAGGGATGGGTACCGATATGAACTGCGATATATACGTGATAAAGAGGGCAGAGAAGTGGATTTTGCTGTTTTGAAGGAAGGAGAGCTGGAAGAGTTGATCGAAGTGAAATACTCTGATGAGAATATCTCAAAATCACTACTCTATTATGCCAAACGCCTAAAACCTAAAAAGGCAACTCAACTTACGGCCAACCTTAAAAGGCCCTATGATAATAACAATATAAGAGTCATTGATCCCATAACTTATTTTCATAATTTTTTTGTAGGATAAGCGGACATGGCCTCCTGCTTGTATCCTGCTGAAAACGGGACTCGGAGAGATTAGCTATGTCTGACCGCAAGGGCCCATTCCCGAATCCTGAAGATAGATAGTCGTAACAAAATGATCGGCTTAGATTGCAGGGGCTTCTATTTGGTTTTTGGCATTCATCCTTATTTATTATGAAGGTTGGATTTTTTAAATTTGATCCGAAACCAAACTGTCCTTCATCGCATGCCTAAACATTCATCCATAATAAAATACCATCTATGGATAAGTTGCTGACAGCCTTTTGGCATCGATGGGTTTAAGCCATATACAAAGGAGGAATCCTATTGTGCTGATCACGGCACCAAGTACAAACGCAACCCCATAGCTGTTGGTTAGATCAAAAATCCTTCCGGCCATCACAGGTCCGACAGCCTCTCCAATTTCGCCCAACAAGAAGGTAAACCCCAAGATCACGCCGTGTGACCCTATGCCGAAAAATTCGGCAATCATTGGCGACATCAGGGGTGAAAGGGCCCCATAAGCAAAACCAAAGATGATACCGAATATAATGAACATCCAATTCCCTTGGGCAGTCATCAGCCACAAGAAGGAGCAGGCCATGATGATAAAGCTAATTATAAAAGCCAACTTATTTCCTATCCTGTCGGCAATGCCTCCCATGATAACCTTGCTGGCAATACTGGAGGCGCCAATGATAACCAAAACAGTAATGGCACCGGATGATGAAATGCCCTGACCTGTGGCGTGGATAACAATGTGTACCATAATCATTCCCACGCAAAGCCAGATGCAGAAGGACATGATACACAGGACCCATAGCTGCCAAGTATGGATCGCGTCTCCGAGTGAATAATCGCTGACTTTCACATGTAAAGGATCTTTCTTTTCTTCGGTTAATCCATAGGCCAATTCACCCACATCTGCCGGTTCGCGCTTCAGGATCTGCGCTGCCAAAATAATCAACATAAAAGCTGCTACGGCTATAAATGTATAAGCAGTACGCCAACCAAAAGATGATATCATCCATCTTGCCAGAGGGGGGACGATGATCGTGCCCACACCATTACCCGATAATACGATACCGGTCATCATTCCCCTTTTTTTGAAAAACCAACGCGCCACGATAGAATTTGCAGGAACAAAAGTTGCGCTCATTCCAATGGCCACAATCACACCGAAGAAAAGATATAATTGCCAAACGCTGTTGACATTGGACATCAGCCAATAACCAAGGCCCAAAAAAAAGCCGCATGCGGTCATGACCAGCCTCGGCCCAAAAGTATCTGTCAGCTTTCCACAAAAGATGGATAAAAAACCGCTCAAAACGATTGAAATGGAGTATGCTGCCGAGGTGGCTGCCCTTGTCCAGCCAAATTCATCCAATACCGGTTCGAAAAAGACTCCAAAGCTCAGAAAAATGCCCCAGGATATCATCATGATGAAGAAGACCGCGGCCACCATGATATAACCGTAGAAAAAACGGGATTCTTTATTGCCAGATGAGAACAATTTTCACTCCTTTCAATCCGCGGACAAGCCAGCCAAAGGCTGACAGGAGTTGATTCCCCTCAACCTGCTGCGAGGTAGTTCATTGTCATGAGTTAATGGGTATCGCTAATATTGACACGGAGAGTTTGGACAAAAAAATTCCCGGAAGAGATTATTCCTTCTATTCTGCCACCTATTGTGTTCCATTCAGCTCGCCAGTTCATATTGTCATCCACTTAACATTAATATTATACGGCTGCATGTTTTTTACAGAAAGGACCTAATCCACACTTCTTGATAATCAGCACATGGTTTTTATCCGATTCTGATAATGCTTACAATTACTAATAAAAACCCCACCTCTCCAAAGTGAGAAATGGGGTCTATAGATTAATCAATTTCATGGCACCTTCGGTTAAGGGTTAATGTATCATAATCAAATACAAAATAAGGCTAACAAAATAATACTTTTTGTCAAGAATTTTCGGAATTTATATTTTATTAGGGGAAGATTAAGAAAGCCCTGCCAAATTGATGACAGAGCCTTGATGCTTAAATTAAATAGTTTATAACGTTATCATGGTCGGGCCTCCGGGCGCGGGCAAGACAATGCTTACCAGGCTCCTTTATCCGCCTTCGCAGAATACCCCGTGCTGTGCACGGGGATGAATGGCCCTTGGCATTCTCTTTTCGACAGGCGAACTCGTTTATGTGCTATGGATCGGCATGGCGCCAGACGAGACGGTCCCGCTTAAAGCGGGATGAAAAGAGAATCCCGAGGGCCATTAAACAATAATATGATAAATAGATGCCCCGCCTTGTAGGCGGGGAGATTCACGTGCGCCTGGCATGACGCAGACGCCGACCTTCTGGCACGAAAGCCGGAAGTAAAACGCCCGCCGTTACCGGACGGAAGGGCAACGCCGACAAGGCAAGGGCAGTTTCCA
>JAFDAM010000037.1 GCA_019313825.1 Deltaproteobacteria bacterium | reverse complement strand
GGAGGGGGTTTCTTTGCGTTGAAGGCGGGATTTTTACCTAAATCAACAGGGAAAGGTAAGTCACAATCACTGGCTGCAGAAGATACCAAGAAAGATATAGGTCCCATCTATTCCCTTGACAACTTCATAGTTAACCTGGTTGGGGACCGAGGGAAAAACTACTTGAAGACCCAGTTGGCGCTGGAAATGGATAATTTAAAGACAAAGGAAGAGATAGATAAGCAACTTCCGAAGTTTCGAGATTCCATACTAACCCTGTTAAGCAGCAAGAGTAATGATGATATCAAATCGATGGAAGGTAAATTCCAGTTAAGGGCCGAAATAATCTCTATGCTGAATCAGCACCTCAGGTTGGGTAAAATAGTAAATGTATATTTCACTGAATTTATCGTCCAGTAGCCACTGATTTATATAATGGCCAATAATAAATGATCAGGAATCTGAACCATGAATAAATTACTATCCCAGGGTGAAGTAGATTCTCTCCTAAAGGGATTAGATACGGGAGAGGTCGATGTTATACAGGATTTTGATGACCTTGGAGAGGACCTGGAATCATTTGATTGGGCCACCAGAGGGCTGAATGTAAGGGGAAACATGCCCCTGCTGGAAGTCGTGAACAGCCGATTCGCTCAAAGATTGAGAGGATCGATCTCCACTTCCCTCCGTAAAATGGTAGACGTCACCCCTGACCCGCTTGAAACAATAAAATACGGTGACTTTCAGAGGTCACTGCCCGTTCCCACGAGTATGCAGCTTTTTAAAATCGAACCCCTCAGGGGTACCGGGATCCTGGTTATTGAGAGCCGTCTTGTTTTCAGCCTTGTTGAGGCCTATTTCGGAGGGAGCGGAGCGGGGTCCACCAAGATCGAGGGCAGAGAATTCACGCCAATAGAGAACAGAGTAATTCAAAAAGTGGTGCATATGGCCCTCACGAATCTTATGGAGGCATGGGAAGACGTCCATCCCATAAAGACCGAGTTTGTTCGTTCTGAAAGCAACCCCCTTGTAGTGAATATCGTTCCAGGTGAGGAGTTATTGATATCGACCAAATTCGAAATAGATTTAAACAGGCCTATGGGCACCATTATAGTCTGTTTTCCATATTCCTCTTACCAGCCTATCCGGGATAAATTGTCCGGGGGATACCGCGACGAGGAAGAAGTATCTCAGCTTGATCAGGCCTGGATTAATAGCCTGCATGAAAAACTAATAGGGACAGAGGTAGGGATCACCGCGAATCTTGGTCGAACACATCTGACTGTAAAAGATTTTCTTAATTTAAAGACAGGAGACATCATTGTTCTTGAGAATGATTTCAAGGCCCCTCTTATTGCCGAGGCAGACGGTATCCCCCTTTATAAGGGTTACGCGGGTCGTTATAGAAACAAGAAGGTATTCAAAGTGGAACAGCCGATCATCTCCAGGGCTTAATGGTATTGTAATCAATATTAGGAATTCATCTGTTTTAAAGAGGTATTTTCATGGCTAACGAGAATAATATATCAGAGGGAAATCAGGATCAGATAACTGCCGCGTCAGTTGACCTGGCTGAAATGTTACCGGATATGCAGCAAGAAAATAGTCCCAAGAACATGGACTTCTTGCTTGATATTCCACTGGAGATAACCGTGGAACTTGGTAGTACCAGAATAACGATAGGTGAACTGCTCAGACTAAGCCAGGGATCAGTAGTAGAACTTAACAAATTGACAGACGAGCCTCTGGAGATATTTGTAAACAGAAAATTAATGGCCCAGGGTGAGGTAGTGGTGGTTAATGAAAAATTCGGAATACGGCTCACCAATATCATCAGCCCCGGTGACAGAGTGAAGGAGCTTTCTTAGGGATTATCCGGAATAATCCTTGGAAGGCTTTCACCTAGGGAGCAGAAAAATTGTCTACGGACTTCGGTATTATTTCAATGAAAATGGTCGGATCACTAACGCTTATCCTGGGCCTGATCATATTGTTGTTTTATCTACTCAAACGACTTCGCCTGAGTCCCCTTTGCAACAACAGACCCCCCGCGATGCGAATCCTCGGGACATTAAACCTGGCCCCCAAAAGGGCTATAGCCTTGATAGAGGTATGCGATCAATGGCTGATTGTGGGGATTGGCACGGAAAATGTGACGCTGATTTCAAGGCTTGATCAGCCGCCTGAGTTAGATAATCCTGTCACGGAAGTTTCGACAAACGGAAGAAGGTTCCATTCCTTTCTTCAAAACATATCTCTTGGGCAAAGAGGCCATGAGAGGATTGACACGAAAAAAAATGCGGAGACATAAAACCTATATTGCACGCTTCTGCCTCCTGTTCACGCTATTCACGCTGTTTATCATTGCTTCTCCCGCATATGCGCAGCAATTACCGCCTCTTCCCAGCCTGAAGATCAGTGTTGAACAGGCAGATAATCCTGAACAGGTCTCTGTCCTGTTGCAGATACTGTTTCTGTTGACCGTCCTTTCACTGGCACCGGCCATAGTGGTGATGATGACCTCTTTTACCAGGCTTGCCATTGTTTTCTCTTTAGTACGCCACGCCCTGGGCACACAGCAGATGCCACCTAACCAGATATTGATCGGCCTGGCCCTGTTACTTACATTTTTTCTCATGTCACCCGTCTATAACCAGATCAACGATGAGGCGCTGCAACCGTATCTTGCCGAAGAGATCTCCCAGGAAGACGCCATTGAAAAGGCCCTTGAACCAATCAGAAAATTCATGTTCCGGCAGACCAGGAAAAAGGATCTGGCCCTGTTTATCGATATATCCAAGTCCGAGAAACCACAAGATTATGATGAGATACCGACAATAATCCTGTTATCATCATTTGTTATCAGTGAGTTAAAGACCGCCTTTCAGATCGGTTTCATAATATATATCCCCTTCCTCGTCATCGATATGGTTGTGGCCAGTGTCCTGTTATCTATGGGGATGATGATGTTGCCGCCTTTCATGGTGTCACTCCCCTTTAAACTTATGCTCTTTGTACTGATCGACGGCTGGAACCTGCTGGTTGGATCGATGATTAGAAGCTTTTCGTGAGGTATTGACGATGACACCCGAATTTGTCTGTAGCCTGGGAAGTGAGGCCATTAAGGTGGCGCTGATGTTAGCTCTTCCCCTTTTGGGGGTTGGGTTGATTGTTGGATTATGTGTCGCGGTCCTTCAGGCAACGACACAGGTCCAGGAGATGACTCTCTCCTTTGTACCCAAGATAGTATCGGTTCTTCTTGCCCTCCTTGCAGCCATGCCCTGGATGCTCGGCAAAATCACTCATTTTGCCACCCAGTTGATAATGAACATACCACAGATCATAAGATAGCTGATTTGCTAAATAATGGTCGTCCGCTGCTTTTGGGTAGGTAACAAATGGCGCTTAATAAGGAATAGCTTATGCCCTTTCCCATGGAATCATTAGAACAGATGCAAGGATTTTTCTGGGTCCTGGTGCGTGTAAGCATTATTTTTTTCCTTTTGCCTCTTTTTGGGGCAAGGGGAACCCCCGGCATATGGAAGGCGGGGCTCTCCCTGATCATGGCCATGATTCTTACACCAGTGGTGCCTTCACCCCAAACATTCCCGGAAACATTACCTGAAGTCATGCTGGGGGTAATGACAGAAGCGATCATGGGCCTGATCATGGCGCTTGGGATAAAGATGTTGCTTACATCCGTACAGATGGCAGGCCAGTTTATGAGTTTTCAGATGGGCTTTGCCATGGCCAGGGCCATGGACCCCCAGACCGGAATTCCTAGCACGGTGCTCACTCAATTCCTGTACCTTTTCACTGTGCTTATCTTTTTTGCCATTGATGGTCACCACCTGTTTATTCACGCACTGGCAACCTCTTTCTACGTTGTTCCGCCAAACAGTATCTCCTTCGACCCGATGATTGGGGATCTTCTCATCAAGACAAGCAGTCAAATGTTGATGATCGGGTTGAAAATCGCGGCGCCTATCATGGTAGCCCTCTTCCTGTCCAACATGTGCCTTGGTATCGTGGCAAGAACGGTCCCTCAGGTCAATATTCTCATGATCGGTTTCCCCATCAATATAAGCATCGGTCTGATACTGTTCAGTCTGATTATCATGAACCTCCATCCTGTCGTGACTGGTCTTGCCGGAATGATGGGTGAGTTCTTAACCCGTTTAATCCATCTGATATAGGAGAGACATGGCAGACGAGAGTTTCCAGGATAAGACGGAACCGGCAACCCCGAAGCGAAAGGAGGAGTCACGAAAAAAAGGGCAGGTAGCAAAAAGCAAGGAAATCTCCTCAATAGCCGTGCTGTCAGCTGGAGTATTGTATCTCTTTTTCAACGCAAAGGATTTGACTCTGAAACTGGGAGACATAATGCGCCAGACATTTCATGCTATCCCTCAACTGAAATTAAACGACCATAATCTGCCGACTCTGCTTTCCCAGGCCCTGGAGAGATATTTCTGGCTTATCTTACCCATCATGCTGGTCTTATGCGCCGTCGCCCTGTTATCCAATTACCTCCAGACGGGGATTATCTGGAGTGTCGACCCTTTGACGCCCAAAGCGTCAAAAATCGATCCGATTAAAGGTATTTCAAAGCTTATATCCAAGCGTTCCTTTGTAGAACTTGCCAAATCCGTACTCAAGATCGTTGTTGTCGGATGGGTAGCCTTTTCCTTATTAAAGAGTGAATCTGATCATCTTGTGCCGCTTATGTATCAGGAAAAGGTCCAGATCATCTCCTATCTAGGGCATATAGCCCTAAAAATCTTCATAAGATGTTGCTGCGCTATAGCGATCCTGGCTATCCTGGATTTCATCTATCAAAAATGGGAATTTGAACAGAACATGAAGATGACCAAACAGGAGGTCAAAGATGAGTTCAAGCAGGTAGAGGGCGACCCATTGGTAAAATCCCGAATCAAGTCGATCCAGAGAGAGATGGCAAGAAGGCGGATGATGGAGGAGGTACCTAAGGCGGATGTAGTTATCACCAACCCTACGCATCTATCCGTTGCCCTCCGTTATGATACGGAGGAAAGAATGGCATCACCTAGGGTTGTGGCAAAGGGTGCAAACATGGTTGCATTCAGGATCCGAGAGATTGCGGTTGAGAATGATATACCGTTGGTTGAGAACAAGATGCTGGCACAGAACTTGTATAAACTAGAACTGGGAGAAGAGATACCCCCCCAGTTTTATCAGGCAGTTGCCGAGATATTGGCCTATGTTTACGGCCTTAAAAAGAAAAAAGCTTAATAGTGTCCATCCATAAATTAATAATGGTCACTATTTAGTTTCCAATTCGGAAATGAGCAATTTTTTACAAGGTCAAGAAAATCAAGGAATTACGCGGAGACATACATTAGAATGCCGCACAAGTGATTCCGCATATTGACGCCGAGATTGTGAAAAAGGGCCATTTCTGGATGGAAACTTACTAAGGGTAGAGCATGGAAGCAGCCAAGACTCCAATGAAACAGTCTTCAATGTTGTTTGCGAATATCGATATAGGGATCGCCATCGGGATAGTGGGCATTCTCATGATCATGATCATCCCTTTGCCCACGGTTATGCTTGACATCCTTTTGGCCTTTAATATCACACTGGCCATCCTGATCATTCTGGTCACTATCTATGCTGTCAGGCCACTCGATTTCTCGGTCTTTCCTTCGCTGCTGCTTATTGCCACCCTGTTCCGACTATCCCTGAATATCGCTTCCACCAGGCTGATCCTTCTTCACGGTCACAGCGGGCCCCTTGCCGCGGGCAAGATCATAAATAGTTTTGGATCGTTTGTTGTTGGAGGGAACCCGACCGTGGGCCTGGTTGTTTTTGTGATCCTTGTGGTGATCAACTTTGTGGTGATCACCAAGGGGTCAGGCAGAATAGCCGAGGTGGCGGCACGTTTTACCCTTGATGCCATGCCCGGGAAACAGATGAGTATCGATGCGGATCTAAATGCCGGGCTTATTGACGAAGGAGCGGCCAGGGCCCGTCGGGATCATATCGCTAAAGAGGCCGAGTTCTATGGGGCCATGGATGGTGCCAGTAAATTTGTCCGCGGAGACGCTATAGCCGGGATTATTATAACACTGATCAATATTCTCGGCGGACTGATTATCGGTGTATTACAGATGAAGCTTGATCTCTCCACTGCTGTTCAAAACTACACCCTCCTGACCATAGGAGACGGGCTGGTCTCCCAGATACCCGCGCTCATCATCTCAACCGGAGCGGGCATCCTGGTGAGCAGGGCTGCATCAGAAGGAGAAAACATCGGAGTTGAATTAACACGGCAGTTTGGTGTTCAGCCAAGGGCCCTTACGACAGCTGCAGTTATCATCTTTCTCTTCTCTTTCACCCCCGGCATGCCCGCGATTCCGTTTCTGTTGCTTGCAGGAGCAGTGTTTTTCTTCTCCCGAAACATCGCCGCCTTGGTAAGTAAAAAGGAAGCTGAGGAAGAAGCTCCCCCTGAAGAGAAACCTGAAGAATTTAGTCAGGAAGAGATGGAAAGGATCCTTCCCCTGGATATCCTGGAACTGGAGATAGGATACGGGCTTATACCCCTTGTTGACAGTAAAAAACAGGGTAACCTGCTTGATCGGATACGCTCCCTCAGGCGGCAGTTTGCCCTGGAGATGGGTATCATTATGCCGTCACTTCATATCAGGGACAACCTGGAACTAAAACCAAGTGAGTATGCCTTCTGTATTAAGGGAAACGAAGTGGCCAAGGGAGAGCTGATGATGGATCATTATCTGGCCATCGATCCGGGTGGCGTCAATACAAAGATCGAAGGTATCAAGACCAAGGATCCCTCCTTTGGGCTTCCGGCGCTATGGATTGCGGCTGATAAAAAAGCGGAGGCTCAAATGGCCGAATACATGGTCGTTGAACTGCCCAGCGTAATTGCCACGCATCTTTCCGAGGTTATACGCCAGTATGGTTATGAATTCTTAGGGCGGCAGGAAGTGCAGCGCCTGCTGGATACCCTATCAAAGACAGATCCCAAAGTTGTGGAAGAACTGACACCTGGTCTTTTAACCCTGGGAGCGGTCCAGAAGATTTTACAGAATCTTGTTCGTGAACAGGTCGCAATAAGGGACCTTCTGTCAATCATGGAGACCTTGGCTGACTATGCCCCAATGACAAAGGATACGGACCTCCTGACGGAATACGTCAGGCAGAGATTGGCACGATCTTTAACCAAACCTTACATTGAAGATGATCGGACACTCAAGGTCCTGAATGTATCATCACCCATGGAAGAGATCATTGCCAATGGTATCAACCAGACCGAGTACGGGGCCTATCTTGCCCTGGGTCCCAAGGAGGCGAAAGGGATCATGGATGCAATAAAAAAGAGTCTGGATGATGTGGCGGTCAAGATTGAGCAACCGATTATCCTATGTTCCACAACCATCAGAAGACACATGAAAAAACTATGTGACAATTTTCAGATCCAGGCGGCCGTCCTTTCCCATAATGAGATACCAGGCGGCCTTGAAGTGCAATCATTAGGAGATATAGGTTTAACGAAATGAATATCAAGAGATTTATCGCCCGAAACGCTCAAGAGGCCATCCGGATGGTCAAAAGAGATATGGGGCCTGAAGCCGTGATCCTAAAAACCAGGACTATCCTCGAAGATTCGGGAAGGTCCAATCAAAAGATAGAAGTCACCGCCGCGGTCGATTATGACGCGCCTGTTGTAATATCGAATGATACAAACCCCGCCCATGAAGGATGGCGGCAGCGCCTGGAAAGGGAACTCGGAGAGATAAAGGAGGCGTTATTGTGTGCTGACGCCGGTAGGACAATGACACCTGAGATCTATTATAATCAGGAGTTAAAAAGCCGTTACATGAACTTTAAGACCTTTGGATTAAGATCCGAGATTATCAGGGGCTTGATGAATGAAGGTAATGAAAACACGGAAGTGGCGTCTTCACATCAGCTAAAGGAATCCCTATCAAAAGTGCTCTCCAGGATCAATATCAAAGGGGATGGAAGAGATAACGAAGGCAGAAAGATATACTCATTTATTGGTCCGACAGGTGTGGGCAAGACCACCACACTGGCAAAACTGGCTGCCATAAACGCCATGCAGCAGGGCAAAAAAGCGGCCCTGATAACGTTGGACACATTCAGGATAGCGGCCGTGGCCCAATTACAGACCTATGCTGGAATAATGGGAATACCTCTGGATGTTGCCGCAAGTAGTGACGACCTTCAAAAGGCCATCCAAAAGCATAGTGATTGTGACAGGATCTTCATTGACACGGCAGGAAGAAGTCCCAACAGGGATCAGGATATTAATGAATTGAGAGACCTTTTGAATGTTCCGGAAAAGATTCATCTCTACCTGGTCTTAAGCGCCACAACACAATATAAAAACTTGATAAACGCGGAAAAGAGATTCGGAGCATTGCCGTATCAAAGCTACATCTTTACCAAACTGGATGAGACTCAGGATGCATCCACAATGATCAACTTTCTCATCTCACGGCAGAAACCGGTCACCTATTTTACCACCGGTCAGCACGTCCCCGAAGATATCGAGATCGCTTCCAGGAAGAAGCTGGCGTCTCTCCTTCTGGCCGGGATAAGGGAGATGCCAAATAATTCTATGAACAAGGAAAACAATAATGGACCAAGCTACCGGCCTTAGGGGCTTAGCAAAAGACAATAATCAGCCCCCCCGAGACAGGGTAAAAGGCCTGAACAGCAAGGGCCATCAAATCAGGGTTATATCGGTAACCAGCGGCAAGGGAGGCGTCGGCAAGACCAATGTAGTTGCAAATCTGGCCCATGCGTTCCAAAAAATGCAAAAAAGGACGCTTGTCCTCGACGCTGACCTTGGACTAGCCAACATGGACATAATGCTTGGGCTAAATCCACGCTATACTATCGACCATGTCCTTAAAGGAGAAAAAACCCTGGATGAGATTATCATAAAGGCTCCCGGAGGTTTCAAGCTACTTCCTGCCGCTTCAGGCATTCAGGAACTAACAGATCTGGATAGCTCCCAAAGACTGTTTTTCCTGAATGAGCTTGATTCTCTCCATGACCTTTTTGATGTGATCCTGATCGATACAGGGGCAGGCATCTCTTCCAATGTCATGTATTTTAATTTTGCCGCCATGGAAAGGGTGGTCGTCGTCACCAACGAACCTACTTCCCTGACGGACAGCTATGCCCTGATAAAGGTTCTGTCCAATAAATACCAGCAAAAACGATTTAAGGTCCTGGTAAATTCCGTGCGCAGCGCTGTTGAGGCTGAACGAATATTCAGGACCCTCAGCACTGTCGCGGACAAATATCTGAATTCGCCATCATTGGATTATATAGGCTGGATACCCTACGATAAAAAGATCCCAAAGGCCATCAGAAAGCAGAAGACGGTTCTCGATATTCACCCGGACACACCTGCCAGCAAAAGCTTCATGACACTGGCAAACAGGATGCTTTCAAGCAATAAGGACGAAATATTTGATGGAGACATCAAATTTTTTTGGCGCAGATTAATAAAGAGCTAAGAAAAAGGGCAGAAGAAGGACGAGGTAAATGCCCCCTTTAACGATAAAAAAAATCAAAAAATACAGACAGACAGCCCCCTCAATAACAAAAAAAAGTATTGAAGAAAGGGAAAGGCTGATATCTCAATATGCCCCTCTCGTCAAAACTATTACCGGAAGATTGGCCATAAAGCTACCACAACATATCAGCCAGGACGATCTTGCAAGTGCCGGTATTATTGGACTCCTGGATGCGATCGATAAATTTGACGTTGAAAAAGGTGTGGAATTCAGGTCCTATGCTGAATTCCGAATCCGGGGGGCTATGATTGATGAACTCCGATCCATGGACTGGGTTCCCCGTTCGGTCAGGAGAAATGCGAAAAGGCTCGAGGTCGCCTATAACGCTATAGAGAACCGAAAGATGCGTCCTGCAAGGGATGAGGAAGTGGCCGAGGAACTAGGCATAGACATGGATGCCTTTTATCAACTGCTGGAGGCGGCCAGAGGGATTTCGATCATCAATGAATATGAGATTGTCAACAAAACATCCAAAAGCGAAGGCAACGGTCTGAGTCAGTCAGCCTTATTCAGCGCCGGTTCCACACCCATGGATTCCCTTGATATAACTGAAATCAAGGACATAATTGCCAAAGCAATCGATAAATTACCCAAAAACGAGAGGACGATAATGGCCCTTTATTATTACGAGGAGTTAACGATGAAAGAGATTGGTAAGATTATGGGTTACACGGAATCAAGGGTCTCCCAGTTACATACCAAGGCGTTAATCAGGCTTCGTAACAGTCTAAAGGAATATTTTGACATATAGAGATGGCTGAGGCGAAAGAAAAAGAAGAGAAAGATGCTCTGGCTCAAGAAGGTACCGACCTTCAGGAGCCGGCCAATGAATTGGATCTCGTTGAGGAGACTGGTGAAACAGATACAGGTGAAAGAGATCAAGAAAGCGGTCCCAAAAGGGAGAGCAAGGGCCTAATCGGCCATATATTCCGCCACAAATTGATCTTGATTTCTGTTCTGGTTTCTATCCTCATAATAACCGGGCTGTGGCTAAAATTTGGCCCGGACTTGCTCAAAAGTCTTGGGAAAGACCGTGATCTTGCTTCTCTGACTGATATTGTTGAAGGTAACTTGAGAGAGGAGATCCTTGCGCCCTTTTTTATCCCTACTCTGTCCGGGGCTTCAAGAGGCGCGGCCAGGATAGACCTGTCGGTTGTATGGGAGCGTCTGGCAGCGGTTCGTTTTAAAAAAAAGGAATTGCAGATCAGGGACCATCTGTACCGACACGCCCTGGCCCTTGCAAAAGAGACCGAAGATTTAAATAGCAAGGTCTCTCTCCTGGAGGCTGGGATGAGCAGGATTTTCAGAGAATCGCTGGGAGTAAAGAACCTGGTGGTCAGGATAAAAGAGATCCACTATTTTTAGTATCCTAACGCGGCCACGCTAACAAGGGAGCACATCAAATGGACACCTATGCAAGAGTAGACAAACCCGGGCCAATATCTCCCGGATCCGGCGGGGTGTGGAAAATCCAGAAAAAAAGGAAGACAGGCGATCGTCAGCGCCAGAATGAAAAAAAAGAACAGAGAAGCAAAAAAGAGGAAGAGGCGCAGGATACCGCATCCGGGCAAGGGCTAAAAAAAGAGAGCATAGTTGTTAACCATGAGACTGAAGAGCAAGCTGGTTACGGCTCCGCAAAGCCTAAAAAACGGATCAGTAAAAAGATAGACCTGACTATTTAAGTGGAGGATTTTCATGGAAGCCCATAGCTGGATCATCGGCCAGATTATAATAGATATTATCATGCTATCATTAATACTGTGGTTTATCAGGTTTCATTTCAAAAGGAATATACCCGGGCAGGATATAGGCGTGACATTCCAGGAGCCCGAGGCCATACTCTCCGAAATGAGACAGATAAGCCGGACCCTTGAAAAAAATTTGGAAGAAAAAAAGGAGTTGAGTCGTCATATCCTGAGACAGCTTGATGAAGGCCTCAAAAAGGCTGAAGATCGATATCAACAGATTCAAAAGATCATTCGGGAGTACAGTACGAACTCGGCATATCAGCCCGGCATACTAAAGGACGCCCGCCAGGCAAGATCATCTGTTAACGCCCTCCTTGCAAAGGGACTATCCAGGAAGGAGATTGCACAGCACTTAGGGATCTCAGCAGGAGAGATAGAACTATTACTAAAACTCCAGGCGCATACTCCTGACTCCGTTCTCGAGACTTCTTCTCAAGGTTAATATATTTTAAACAGTTGCAGACAATAATATGCTTTGTCGGATCACCCATATTCAACCCTCACAACGCACAGCCCTAAACAGCCATCTTCAAGCAGATCTGAAGTTCAAACCCGGTGAAATCCTGAAAGGCACTGTTATCCAGAAATTTCCCGGAGGAGAAGTCCTGATAGCCGCCAAGGGAAAACTGTTTCGGGCCTATACAGAGCTGAACCTGATGGAGGGGAATAAACATAATTTCCAGGTTAAGACCGTTGGTCCCAAAATTGAATTAAAGGTCCTGGACGGGATGATACATAAGCTGGGTTCCCCTATCCAGATCTGGTCCTCAAATCGCGTTGCGCGGGCCGGATTGGCAAGCATATTACTGGAGTTGTCCAAGGCCCATAATCTATCAGGTTTATCCCGGGGCTTAAGTCAGGCGCTCAAGAACCTTAATCAACTCTTTCCCTCCATTGTCTATAATAATCAAGGGGATGACAGCAGTCTATGGGCCTCGCGTTCACTCCTGGGAAGCGGGCTGTTATGGGAAAACAAGATCGTTCGTTACCTCCTGGGAAAGAAAAACATGCCATTAAAGAGGTTGACGGCCTCTGATCTGAAAGGGCTCCTACTCTCTATAGGAAAAATTTTTTCTTCGGAAAAACAGGATCATGATCACCTGAGACCCCTTGCCGTCAAGATCAGACAGGCCCTCTTTCTGATTGAACAGGATCAGTTGCTGAACGTCTCTTCCCTCCGGGAAGGGCTGGGCTGGTTCTGGTTTATATCCGGCCTTGAAGAGGATGGTTTCAGGAATGCGGAACTCTTTGTAAAGGAAAATGAGTCAGGGGATGAGATCCATTTTTCCATGTTTCTTGAGTTTACTAGATTGGGAAAAATGGAAGTGGATGCATCCATAATTGAATCCGTCCTAGGGGTGAAGATACGAGTGGAAGACACGGAAAAGGCGAATTTTGTGACCGAGCATCTACCCATACTTGAAAAGGGTCTCCAAAACACGAGCTTGGTCACGGGCTCGATTGTTTGCGATGTAAAAGAGAGCCAGGATCTTGATTTCAACCCTTTTCCCGGAGGAGGTATGCCATCCCCCTCCGTTCACATAGTGATATAGTAAAATGACAGACGATAAACATAAAAAGGCCGCTGCGCTGAAATACGAATCAGCCGAAGATAATGCCCCCCGGGTAACCGCCAAAGGTGCCGGGCTGATAGCAGAACGTATTATTGAGCTGGCAAAAAATCAAGGGATCCCTATTTCAGAAGATCCGGATCTTGTGGGAGTCCTTATGCAGGTTGATTTTCAGGAAGAGATCCCCCCCGAACTTTATAAGGCTGTGGCTGAAATCCTGGCCTTTGCTTACGGACTCAATCGACGGATGATGGATAATGATTGATCATGTCCCCCCTCCTCCCTGAACACAATAAATAATAAGCAATATCTACCATTAATAATCCACAACATTGAGGACTAAAGTTAACTTACTGAACCCTCTGCCTACGAGACGAGGCATCTATTAATCGTATTTTAGTTCGTTGGCCCTTGGCATTCATCCCCGTGCACACCACGGGGTATTCCGGCAAAGTTACTTAAATGCTGGACCTATATTAAAAAATATTGTAAATTGATGGAATATTTATCACTTCTGTCCAAAATCGATTTTTATTGGACAGTAATGATTCCTCATTTAATTATTATTTAATGTAGTATGGAAGCTTTCAAGTCCAAGCTCACACAAAGACTTTCAGTGTATCACCCTAGTTAGTGTCCATCCAGAAATAAGAGAATCTGGATGGAGCGGTCAGCGATCAGCCAAATCCCTTGTAATGAAATGCCTTTTGCTGACGCTAGTTACCAACAGGGGATTATCTTGCTTTAACCGAATCTGCGGAAACTTGCCCATTAAGTCTGTGTCTCATTGGAAGAGCCAAACAGAGGAAGAGAGGAGAAAACATTGCTTTTTGATTCCATTCTGGGTCTATTCTCCAATGATCTGGCCATTGATCTCGGGACAGCCAACACCCTTGTTTACATGAAAGGGAAAGGGATTATTTTAAGCGAACCGTCCGTGGTGGCCGTGAAAAAAGATGACAGGGGAGGTAGCAAGGTTTTGGCTGTGGGCAGAGAAGCCAAGATCATGCTGGGCCGGACCCCGGAAAACATCATGGCTATACGTCCAATGAAGGATGGGGTAATCGCGGATTTTGAGATTGCTGAAGCGATGCTTCGTCATTTCATAAGAACCGTCCATAACCGAAGGACGCTCGTAAGACCCCGGATTACTATCTGTGTCCCTAGCGGTATTACCCAGGTTGAAAAGAGAGCTGTTCGCGAATCCGCCGAATCCGCCGGAGCAAGGGAAGTGATCCTTATTGAAGAGCCTATGGCTGCCGCCATCGGCGCGGGACTGCCCATTACTGAACCCACAAGCAGCATGGTGGTTGACATCGGCGGCGGTACTACAGAGGTCGCGGTCATATCTCTTTCAGGGATTGTCTACAGCAAGTCTGTTAGGGTTGGCGGAGACAAGATGGATGAAGCCATACTGCAATATCTCAAGAGGAAATACAACCTTTTAATAGGTATCGGAACGGCAGAGAACATAAAGATCACTATTGGTAACGCCTTTAAGATCGACCAGGTTGATGAAGCTGAAGTAAAAGGACGAGATCTCGCTACCGGAATCCCGAAAATCCTGACCATAGACTCAAATGAGATAAGAGAAGCTATTTCCGAGCAGGTGGAGACAATTGTTGAAACCGTGCGCATTGCCCTGGAACAAACGCCCCCGGAACTGGCAGCAGACATTGTAGATAACGGAATAGTACTGACCGGAGGTGGATCATTGCTCAGGAATATGGATCTCTTGCTGAGAGAAGAGACAAATCTTCCCATAAGCATCACTGATGACCCCCTGGCTACCGTGGTTCTTGGTTCGGGAAAGGCCCTTGACAATCTCCAGATCCTGAAAGAGGTAACAATCAGATAACAGCACAGGAATAAAATCACGACATCTTATCAAGTATTATATCAAAACATTTTGCGCCCAAGGAGGACACTTTCACATGAAAAGAGTGGGATTTGTGTCAACTCGTATTGCCGGTACCGACGGTGTATCGCTTGAAACTTATAAGTGGTATCAGGTCCTTGATCGAAACAGATATGATTGTTATTTTTTCGCAGGAGAACTGGATACCCCGGCTGATATATCTTTACTGGAGCCGAAGGCACACTTTGATGATCCTGATATCCTGGAGATTAATGACGCGTGTTTTGGAACCACCAGCCGTAAGCGATCCTTATCAAAGCGGATACATGAGATAAAAGATCACCTGAAATCAAGGCTATATGAGTTTTGCGGCGAGTTTGATCTTGACATCATCATTCCGGAGAATGCCCTGGCAATCCCAATGAATATACCTCTGGGAATGGCAATAACGGAATTGGTGGCAGAGACGGGCATGCCGGCCATCGCCCATCATCATGACTTTAGATGGGAACGAAAGCGTTTCCTTATAAACTCAGTTCAGGACTACCTCCAGTACGCATTCCCTCCGATTCTTAGCTCTATGCGACATGCGGTAATTAATTCGGAGGCAGCAAGACAGTTGAGTTTCCGAAAAGGCATCAGTAACGTCATTATCCACAATGTCTTTGATTTTGCCAACCCACCTCCTGATTCACCCAACAGCGCGAAGCTCAGGGATGAACTGGGATTCGAGGAAGATGATCTCTTCGTGCTTCAACCCACCAGAATAGTCCCCCGTAAATGGATAGAACGTGCTGTTGATCTGGTAAGCCTTCTTAATCTGAATAAGCGCCGACTGGTTGTTTCACACGAAGCCGGCGACGAAGGAGACCTGTACGCGACAAGGGTCCAGGAATATGCCCGGCGTCTTGACGTGGAATTGATATATATGGGTGGAAAGGTGGGATCATCACGGTGTTTTAAGGCCATCTCCGATAAAGGATATACCATAGACGATGTCTATCAGAGTTCGGATCTGGTGACATATCCTTCCGGTTACGAAGGGTTCGGCAACGCCTTTGTGGAGGCCATCTACTTTAAAAAGCCGATCGTGGTAAACCGTTATTCTATTTTTGTGGAGGATATCGAGCCATGCGGCTTTGAGGTGATCCCCTTTGAAGGCTTTGTAACAGAGAAGACAGTGGATCGCGTCAAACGATTCCTTGAGCCGGAGAATAGAAGGGAAACGAATGATAAAAACTATGAATTGGGGAAACAATACTTCTCATATGAGGTATTGGAAAAGGATCTCCTTTCCTTAATGGAATCTTTCCGGTAACAGATCCAAAGGGGCGTAAAGATACGGTTTTGGAAAATCCTTTGAACATTGGAATGCTTCACTACTCCTGCCCTCCCGTGGTTGGTGGGGTGGAAGAAGTATTAAGCCAGCAGGCCTCTATCCTTCAGAGGCAAAACCAGTCTGTCTCCGTCCTGGCAGGTATGGGGGATGTCTATTCGGATTCCTTCCCAATACGTATAGAACCGTTGTTGGGATCAAAAAATGCGAGTATCCTGAAGGCCCAAAAAAAATACAGGAATGGCGACCACCAATATCTCAAGCAGCTCATCACTAAAATATTTAACATCCTGAAAGACTGGTCCCATGACCTTGATGTCATCCTCGCACATAATGTGCTGCATATGCCGTTTAACCTCCCCTTTACCCTGGCCCTCCATCGTCTGGCATCATCAGGAAACGCTCCGGTAATCGTGAGCTGGGCGCATGATTCCCCGTATCTGCAAGATAATTGCCCGAAATATCTGAATGAAGATCCCTGGGACATACTCCGTCAGCCTCATCCGGACATCCATTATGTTACAATTTCGGATTCAAGGCGATGGTTATTTAAAGAACTTTTTGGAGACATCCAATGGAAGGTGATTTACAACGGCATAGATCCGGCGAATTTCTTCTATCTTGACCCTAGGTCCGTGAAGCTGGCAGAGGAGTTGGGTATATTCAATCGTGACTTGGTCCTTGTTCAACCATCAAGAATTACCCCCCGCAAGAATATGGAGCTCTCCATCCACATCACTCGCGGTATCAAGCTTTTGGGCCATAATATACTTTTTATCATGACAGGGGCCTATGACCCTCATGAAACAAAAGCCGTTTCATATTACCGAAGACTCAGATACTGGGTAGAAGAGCTTGAGATGCAGGATAATATTGCCATTTTGGCCGAATACAGGTTTCGTGACAAAACGAAGCTTGTTCCGGACCGAATCTTCATCCGAGACCTCTACCTCATGGCCGACCTGCTGCTCATGACCAGCAAGGATGAAGGCTTTGGCCTCCCTCTCCTTGAGGCCGGAATGATAAAACTCCCCATTGCCTGCTCAGATATACCGCCATTTCAGGAGGTGGGACAGGATGTCTGTTTTTTTCAAACAGATGATCCCCCTCTCACCATTGCGGAACAGATCATGGAATACCTGGCCAGCACAAAAACCCATAAAATGTTTCGCAACGTGATGCGAAACTATGTCCTGGATGTAGTCTGCCGAAAGGAGATCCTGCCCTTTCTGCGTGATATCGTCTCACGAGCCGATGAAGGAGGGACTGTCAATGCCAGGCATTAAGTTTGTCTCAGAAATAAAATCTATGTAATGCTTTTTGAATTGAAAAAGATATTGGGTTTATGACCAATCTTGCCTGACCACAATTTTATTATTGCAGGCCTTTTCCTATTCTTTGATAGCTGTTTTAAATTTATTCGTGACGGAAACCACCTGATCATCCTCTATAGATATCCTCTCTTTCATAAACGATCGCCATGAGGTGTTTTGTTCCCTTAAATCTGTCAACCGGACTGACTATGAGAATACCCAGTCCTGAAGTCATAAAATCAAAAATATCCGTGGAAAAGGTGGGTCTGTTGCTTTTTTTTTTTTTTTACTCGTAGACACCCCCATAAGAACCATCATCTATATGCATGATCGTGATGGGACAGCCCAGATATCTCTCCGCCTCCGCCCGGGTCATGCCTACAAATATAGGCCCGAAAGACGGCGTGGTGGAACCCATCCTCGTAAACAGACCGGGAGAGCATCCCAAAAGGGCTGCGGTTAAAACAAACAGGGTCATCATTTTCATTATCTTTGACATCTCGTCCATCCTTTTACTCTATGCTCTATTAACTTCATTCACTCAATTTTTATGCCATGAATTCCTTGCAGCATATTTTAGGACTCCTTTATGGGGATACCGCTTAAAAAAGGCAATAGCTTTAAAAATTGAAATAAGGAATCCGCGTCCATATGAGATCCCGGTCTCGGGAAAGTAGTCGACTCCTAATCGTGCGAAATACTAACCGAACAATGCCGTTTTCATTCATAAATGCACAAAATATTATACTTAATGCACTATTTATTGTGCATTTATCCATTTTATTGCTGACTATCCCTCCATTCATTTATAGCTTATCTATCAAATACTTCCCATCCCGAACTTCTAAAATGCCCTTACAATAAGGCTTTCGAGCTATATATCTACATTAGCATTATCATAACATTCCCTATTAATGCCGGATTTGACATGGTTATTGGATATAGAGAGAAAATATAAAGCGCGATAAAACCTAAAATCTTTATAAGCCAAAAAACATACCCCATAAGAATAATTAATGCTCAGTTTATCAAGTTCACGGTTCATCACTCTCCAACCTTGAACTCTGAATTTTAAACCCTGAACCTAAATAGTTACGTTCCAGTCTATTAATGATCTTTATTTAACTGCATTCCTTTATCGCAAATATGGGAGGTCCTGAGATGTCGACAAAAAATCTCGGATTCAGGTTTGTTGCTCATATAATCCTGGTTCTGCTTGCATCTCTTTTCTTTACAGTTCCCGACCATGACGCCTTGGGCAAAGACAGGCATGATAGCTGGAGATATAGCGGAGATAATGGTCCCAACTGGAAAACTAGCGGGTATGACGACAGAGACCATGATTGGCATGACAAATGTGAGCGTGACAGGCAAAAAGACTGGGACAAGGACAATGTCATCAAAAACCACCTTGGCTGGTTCCGGAAAAAACACATCCGTCTTGATAAACCGATACTTGTCGCCCCTGAAGGTGAGATAACAACAAGGCGTCCTCTGTACCAGTGGCAGCCTGTAGAGGGTGCCGACCGCTATGGACTCATCGTTCACCGTGTAACCAGACCCAGGGTTCCGGTCTATATCAAATTCAATTTAAGTGATACCGAGCAAATGCATCCATGGTGGAAGAGACTCAGGTATGATACTGACTACTTTTTCGTGGTTATTGCCTATGATCAGAAAAAGAGGAAGATAAGCCCGTTTTCCGACAGGATGTATTTCAGGGTAAAGGAAGAGGCTCCCAATGTACCTCCTGTTGCCCATGACCAGGCAGTCTTGCTTGAGGAAGACGTTACAACGGTCGTAACGCTGACAGCGACAGATGCGGATAACGACAGCCTGACCTATCAGGTGGTTGATAGTCCCGCACACGGTACATTGACCGGCACTCCACCGGACCTGACCTACACGCCGGAAGCAGACTACAACGGTGCCGACTCGTTCACGTTCAAGGCAAGCGATGGAACAGCTGACAGTAGTATTGCTACAGTAAGCCTTGTTATCAATCCTGTGAATGACGCGCCGGTTTCAAACGACCAGTCGGTTACCACGGACGAGGACATATCTGTCTCCTTAACCCTGACCGGGTCTGACTCGGACAATGATCCTCTTACATTCCTGGTGGACTCAGGGCCGAGCCACGGCACTCTGACTGGCACACCACCGGACCTTGTCTATACACCAGAAGCAGACTATAACAGCACAGACTCATTCACGTTCAAGGCAAACGACGGAACAGTTGACAGTAATATAGCTACTGTTACCCTGACCATCAATCCCGTAAACGATGATCCAATAGCTGTGGATGATACCCTATCAACCGTTATGGACACGCCGGTTATTGCACCCAACTCCAGCCTGCTTGCCAACGACACGGATGTGGACGAAGACAGTCTGTCAATCTCGGGCTTCACCCAGCCGGCCAACGGCGCGGTAACGGACAATGGTGACGGCAGTTTCACATACACGCCTAATACTGGCTTTACCGGTCCTGACAGCTTTACATACACCGCAAGCGACGGAAACGGCGGTACAGACAGCGCAATTGTTTCGGTTACAGTAAACCAGACAGTGCCCTCCATAACAATAAGCGCTGATCCCGCAAAGATATTGGCGGGTGGATCATCGGTCCTGACATGGAGCACTTCCCATGCGGATTCAGTCAGCATAGATCAGGGCATAGGCATTGTCTCTCTCAGCGGGACTACCATTGTATCACCCTTGAGTACCACCACCTATACCATCACTGCCACAGGTTCTGGCGGCACATCCGATGAATCGGTGACAGTGCAGGTTATAATGCCGCCCGCTGACGTGGACCTCGGGGTTAATCAGGATGAGCAGCAGGGAGGAGGCGGCCTTGTGGGTGAGACAGTACGCGTCCTTAACGGCAATGTACTGGAGTTCCGTTCGGACGTCAGTTTTCCTACCCCCAACAGGTTAGGTCTCTCTCTCTTAACGCCTTCTATAACAGCAGGTCAGACCGATCAGGCTCCATGGGACATGGCTGGTCCCATACCTATGAGACATCCCTTGATGCCTCATTCGATATTGCAGGCAT
>JAFDAM010000098.1 GCA_019313825.1 Deltaproteobacteria bacterium | reverse complement strand
GAGCAACCTGTTGAAGCGATGGCAGAGAATACGTAAGAGCATGCTGATGCCGCTAAAGAGTAGGCTAAAGAGGTTCTGGAGTAAAGAACTTATATGATGGGGGCATGATAGATCTTACCGAGATCGACACTAGGCAACCAGGGGCCTCGGTCGTAAATTTCATCCAGCAACCTAAAGAATCCCGGCTCTCAGAAAGTACCCAGTCATTGCAGTTATGTTGTCAGTTTCATTATGTTGTGAGTTTCATTCCCACCATATGATTCGGATCCATCCATATTATTCCCTAAAGGTTTAAAATCTTCCTTATAATTCCTCTTGTTCCATTTCATTCGTCTGATTCCCTATTGAAACGATCTTCATAGATGGGTGGTGCTATGGATCCAATCCCCTGTTTTAGTTGTGGTGACTATTTCCCTTCGAGTCCAAGGCATAAGAGCCAGAGGTACTGTAAGAAGCCAAAGTGTCAGAGGGCGAAAAAGGCCGAATGGCAACGGCATAAGATGCACACGGATCCAGAATATAAGGCCGGTCAGAGACAAAGCCACCAGGAATGGCTTCGAGCCAACCCCAACTATTGGAAAGGCTACCGCAAAAGGCATCCTGAAAAGGCTGAAAGGAATCGCATACTTCAGATCATCAGAAACAGACGTCGGCGCAAGCCTGAAGGTTCAGATGCAGATACGGACACGTCATTGATTGCAAAGATGGACGCGTCAAAACGCAATGATTTTGGGCTGGTTGGCCAGTTTTGGCTGGTGCCGGTGATTGCAAAGATGGACGCGTCAAAAATTGTTTTACGTCAAATTCCAGCTGGTTACGACTGATTGCAAAGATGGACTTTATAGGTGGCGAGATTAACACATGGTAGCCTGGCCCATAAAAATAGAAAAGGAGCCAGCCATGATTAGCAAAAAGTTTCTTAACCCCCACCGCGTAAGACGCATTGACGGTGGCTTTAGCTTCGTCCCGCACCGTTTTCTCGCCGATGGTTTTCTGGCCTCATTAAATCCCCGGGAGCTGCTTTTGTACCTATTCCTTGTGCTAGCCGCAGACCGTCAAGGCCTTTCTTTTTACAGCTACGACTCTATCTGTTCATTGCTTCAGATGAGCCTGGATCAATATATCGAAGCCAGAGACGGTCTGATTGAAAGGGACCTGATCGCCTTTGACGGCACGATTTTCCAGGTGCTGGAGCTACCCTCAGAGCCAAAAGAGAGTTCTGCAAAACAAGACCCTGCAGGCATTGCACAACTTATCAGGCAGTCACTCAGGGAGGCTGAATATGCCTGACAAAAGAACCCGTCAGTCTATCGAGTTCCTCAACTGGTGGCTCAAAGAATGCGGGCCGCCCAGAGATGATACGACAGCTCAAAGACGGTTAGAAAAGGCCATAGACGATTATCTCGAATGGATGCCTGAGCAGGGATACCGACCCGGCACGATAGAAGATTACCGGCGCACGTTGAACAAGTTCGTTGTGTTTACAAAGGGAAGGGGATTGTCCTGGGACGAGATGTTTACCATGGACACACTCAAGTGGTTCCAAAAAGTAAGGGCGCTAACATGGGCGCCTGGTGTAAGAGGCCTTTCGCGGTACCTTTTTGAGCAGGGAAAAATACCTCGGTCCATAGCAAAGCGAAAAGCCCCGGTTGAGCTTCCCGAAAACTATGAACAATATCTCGCCTATCACAAGCAAAGCCAACAGGCTTCTGACACGAAGATCATAGCTATACGAAGAGTTCTCGCTGCCTTTTATGATCACCTTGAAAAAAACAGAATCAAACTCTGCCACTTAAAAATCGAACACGTGGATGCTTTTCTGGCAGAGTTTGGTGCAGGTTTTTCTCAGAACACGAAGAAAACCTATCGAGGTTATCTTCGGGGATTTTTAAACTATCTCTATCATGAGCGCCTTATTATAAAGGCGGATCTTGCCCCGCTGGTGGTCGGTAGGCGTTTGTATGCCCAAGCAAAGCCACCACAGTTCTTGCGGTCCCATGAAGTAGAAAGATTATTTGCATCACTTAAGGTGTCTACTGCCACAGACATCAGGACTTACGCCATGGTCCACCTGACCTATTGTCTGGGGCTTCGGCCCGTGGAGGTAAGCAAAATCAGCCTGGATAACCTCTCCTTTAGCAGGACTGAGTTAACTCTCAGGACTAGAAAGAGCAACAATCCAATGACACTTCCTGTCCCCGAGCATACGATAAAGGCTGTGGCAGCCTACCTGATTGGGGGTAGACCAGATAGTAAATGCAGGGCTGTGTTTTTAAGCTTTTATCCTCCCTATAGGCCATTAAGCCCGGGAGTGATTGGTCGCTACGTCACAGAATGTATGAGACGGGCAGGACTTTGCGCAACAGCCTATTGGCTCCGACACACCTATGCCCAGAACCTGCTTGAGGCCGGAGCCTCGGTATACGAGATCAAAGAGATGTTGGGCCACGATAGGATTGAGTCCAGCAAAAGTTATCTTCACATCCACACGAAGCTCATGCGAGAGGTGCTTTTTGATGAGACCCTTTGAAAGCTTTATGGCTCAAAAGCTCAACCAATACCTCGTCTATCGGAAACACTTGGACTATGCAGACAACGGAGCAAGCTCAGCCCTTTTGGCCTTTGACCAATATTTGACAAACCAAGACGCTGATTGGCAATCCTTGCAGCCCTTGTTCTTTCTGGAGTTACGAGAAAAGATCAACAAGCGGTCACGTACGGTCAATACGATCCTTTCTGTTTTGCACACCTTTTTTCAATATCTAGTGCGCCGCGGCCTGTGTCCGCAAAACCCCCTCACCGATGTACCACCCTTGCCGGAGACGTATTTTGTGCCCTTTGTGTTTTTCCCGGAACAAATCGAACGCTTGCTCTCCGCGGCCTGCAAAAGAATACGTAAAAGCGAAAAACACTTTTTGACCGATATGGCCACATACGTAGCCATTGTCCTGTTGGCCCGCTGTGGGATGAGAATAAAGGAGCCCTTGCGGGCATTGCGAAGGCATTATCGAAGCGATGAGGCAACCCTGTATGTTGAAAAAACCAAGTTCAGAAAGGACCGGCTGGTTCCGGTTCCTAAAATCGCACTGGCAGAGATCGAAAACTATCTCACTGTACGAAGCTCCCTTTGTGCCAATGACAAAAGCCCATATCTTTTAGCCGGCAAGAATCAGAAAGGCTTAAGAGATGATCAGGTGCGTTTTGCCTTCCACAGGGCCGTCAGCGATCTGGGCCTTCACAGACCAAAACAGATTGTGGGCAACATGACATTTGGCGCTCCCACGCCCCATAGCCTTCGTCATTCCTTTGCAATAAACACGTTAAAGCGGATAAAGGAGCAAGGAAAATCCCCACAGAACGCCCTGCCGGTGCTGGCCGCCTACATGGGCCATCGTAAATATCACTACACTGCGGCGTATCTGAAAGTCTCAGATGCCAAACACCTTGCCGGATTAATTGATTTTGCCAAAAGCCAGCTCGAGGCCGTATGAAACTCGCTGCGTGTATGCGTCAGTTTTTCGATAAGTATCTGCCTCACATCAAGGGGCTGAGCCATCAGACCATTAAGGCCTACAGGGATACCTTCAGGCTTTTTTTACCCTTTGCTGCCAGCCATTATGGCATCAAGATCGAATCCTTAAGGCTGGATCATCTCTCGCCTGAACTGATCTTGGACTTTTTGGATGATCTTCAGATCAACCGCAAAAACAAGGCAAAGACCAGGAACCAGCGCCTGGCCGCCCTTAAATCTTTGGCCAAGATGATACGTTTTGTTTATCCAGAAAAAAGACAGCTTGCCGAAAGAATAATAAACATCCCGCAGAAACGGACTCAAAAACAGCTCATCGGCTTCTTATATCCCCAAGAGATCTTTAAGGTCTTTGAAAGTGTCGACCTTAGGAGACAGCAAGGATTGCGTGACTATACGCTCCTTCACCTGCTCTATGACTCAGGCGCAAGGGCCAGCGAAATAACCACCCTTAATCTGGATTACTTCAACGTCGAGCAAAAAACACTGGCAATCCTGGGCAAAGGAAACCGGTACCGACTAATAGAACTGCTTCCAAAGACCGTTCAACTTATCGAGCTCTATATTGCCAAGTACCGTATAACCCCAAAACCGCGTTACCAACAACGCATCTTTATTAACCAACAGGCAAAAGAACTCACCAGGCACGGCCTCTATCGCATCTGTAAAAAATATCTCTCCGCAGTCCTGCCTGACAAGCGCTTGAAAAGCATCAACCCTGTTCACAGTTTTCGTCACTCGTGTGCAGTCAAAATGCTTGCTTCGGGACACTCGGTCTCTGAAATCAAAAATCACTTGGGCCATGAAGACATGCAGTCCACCATGGTTTACCTTCATCTGGATATGACCCGCAAAAAGCAGATACAGGAGCAGTTCTTGGCATATGCCCAGCCTGTTCTAACAACCGATACCAAAATAGATGAGCTATTTGACTGGGAAAGCAAAGAAGACATCATG
>JAFDAM010000036.1 GCA_019313825.1 Deltaproteobacteria bacterium | reverse complement strand
GCCCCACATACCCCCGATGTTGACCAAGACTGTCGACAATCCCCAGATCGACAAAGGCCCCTGCCCTTGCATTCATCACTTCAAATATCTTATTTAGGTTATGACCTTCGATCATATAATCGAAACTGTGGGTATCGGCCATTGCCGACAGGATGGCCGTGCGCTCCTTCAGGAAAAGGTCAAGGGCCTCGGCCTGGGCCGTGGCCCGGTATCTTATCTGCTCTTCTATCTTTTCCTTGTATATTGACTTAAACTGCCAGTAGATTGTCGTGCCTACAAGGATCAATGGGGCAAAGGAGACCAGTAGCGTGATGACGATAATCTTTCTTTGAAGGGTTGTATACACAGATGCATTCATATCTTATCTCATAATTGTACAATCTATTACCTGAATCTTTTAATCAGTCGAGTTTCTCCAACATTATCCGGAAATGGGTTATACCAATCCTAATATCTTCCACCACACCGCTGCGACCAGAATCAGTATCGCCAGCAGTATAGGGGTAGCTACCGCCCCGGCTTTCATAAGATCTGACGCCTTAAAATATCGATAACTATAGGCAATCGCATTGGGCGGACATCCTATTACCAGAAGCATGGCAAAGGACGTTGCCGTCCCAAGACAAAGGGCCATGACCCTTGGGTCCACACCTTCCAGTTGAGCCATAGGAATGACTATTGGCAGGATAAGGGCCGCGGCAGCCACATTGGCCATGGCGTTGGTTACAAGAGCGCCGAAAATACCTACCCCAATAAATAGTACCAACCATCCGCAGCCTTGTACTATGGGAAAAAACAGGTTTGCAAAATAGTTGGCCGCGCCGGAATATCCCATCGCAAGACCGAGAGAAATGCCCCCGCCGAAGATGAATAAAACAGTACCCCACGCAAGATTCGTATGGATATCCTCCCATTTCAAGGCACCGCTAATAACAAGTGCACCCACACCCAGCATCCCTGTTACGGAATAATCCATGCCATGCATTCCCTTTGTAAGCCACAGAATGAAGGAAACGGCAATAATAATCAATGTCTTTTTTTCCAATGGGCTCCAAGGTCCGATATCTTCTTTAATTTCCGGGAGCCTGAACTTCGGATCAGGCCTGAAGACAAAATAGACCACGGCAACGGCCGCAGGCACAGTCAATAGGGCAGCGGGCATTGCGTACTTTATCCATTCAAAAAAGCTTATCTCGATTCCAGTGAATTCCTTGAGGAATGCCGCAGAGACCATACAGCGACCCCCGCCTATCAATGTACCCATTCCCCCGCATGAGCACGCGAAGGCCAGCGATAAAATCATGAATTTTGCCGTATTGGAATACGGTTCAATTCCCACCGATCTCATCAAGGGAAGTATGGTCACAATGCCTATGGCAGCGGCAGCGGCATCATGTATAAATGCCGATGAAAGCCCCAGTCCTATGGAAATAATAAAGGTAAAACGGACGATGCTGTTTCCCGCCTTTTTGATTATGAAAAATCCCATTCGTTTGGTAAGCCCCGCCTTATCCAGGGCGATGGCAAAGATCAGACAGCACATGATAAATATAACAACCGGATGCATATAAGGCGCCCAGGCTTCTTTAACGTCTCCCACCCTCATAAGGACCAGGAAAACCGCAATACACACTGCCGTTATCTCAAGGGGGATAGGTTCAACTATAAAGAGAAACAATAAAACGGCCAGAACAGCCAGGAACCTCTTTGCCTTTGGAGACAGACCGTTGACATATCCGACTTCAACCCCTTTCATCTTCATCTCATTGGCCTTTTTTTGCAGATAATCGGCCGTAGACTCTTTGCTGCCCGGATTTATCGCCTCAACTGTATATTTCAAATCGCTTTTCTGTTTTACTGATACCAATTTAAAGTGATCGCTTATATGCTGAAAAAATAACCGGTCTTTGTCTCCTGCGATCTCAAATCTTGTACCTTCCGGTCTCGGCAAAAGCAAGACTATCACGCCAAGCATAAAAGCTATACCTATCTGAATTTTATTGTTTTTCAACAACATCTTTTCTCCCTTTATCTAAAATATTATCAGATGCCGCCGCCACTTCCTCAGTCGCGCCTAACAGCGATTAACATCAATCTTATGATTTCCGGTTCCGCCCAGGTTATGAAAGGCAATAGTTGTGCCAAAAGAGAAATGTATCACAATCACCATAAATCCCTTATTTTTCATTTGACGCTAATTTTATCATCTTCTTAAGTTGCTCAATGCTATCTTCACCCTTTTCAACATAAAAAGCTTTTCCGGCCATATCATCCTGATTAAAATCATAGGGAAAGGCATGGACGATCAATGTAAAAGAGGATGTCAGGCGGTTAATTTTTTCAAGTATATTTACTTCACTCGCATCGGGCAGATTAGGGTCAAGAATTAATATATCGACAGGTTCGTTATGGGATATGCATCTCAAAACTTCTTTAGCGTTTCTCGCGATCCGAACCCTGTGACCTTCCTCTATCATTTCACGTTTCAAAAGCTCTCTCACATTAGGGTTTCGATCCGATACAACAATCGTTATTCCTTTTCTCACGAGATTTTCTCCCTCTGAACAATAACCTTTAAATGCTTAAATGTAATGAATACCTCTCTTCCTGATAAATAATATTAAGGTGTCGGACAAGGCGCAGGACAAAGCCCATTTTTTCGCATAATTTTAATCCCTTCTTCTGATTATTAATGTATGATTGGTATTTATCCATCTTCAAATATCTCCCTTATATTCTCCACGTAATTCACAACATATAGCAGGTTGGCCTTTAACTTAAGCGCTTCTTTTAATTGTGATGCGATTAAACGATTAATGCCGTAAACGCTAATATAGACATTTCTATAACCTTCAGGGGCCCTGTCATATGAACTGAGGATGCTTGATAGGCGGCCACCATGTAACCGGATAATGTCTGTTACCTCCTTGATGGAACCCGGACGGTCTTCCAACCTGAATGCAAACTGGAGCCCTTTTTTAGCAAAACCAGTAAAAGAGACAATGGCCCTGAACAGGTCGGTCTGAGTAATAATCCCGATACATCTTTGCTCATTATCGACTACTGGAACACCTGAAATCTTATTTTTCAGAAACAGTTTGGCAGTCTCATCAAGAGTATAATCAGGAGGCACTGTAACAGGCTCTTTTGTCATAATTTCCTTAACCTTGATCTTGGAGATAATATAGTTCAGTTCGTGTACTGACAAAGATGTGGCATCTGATGCTGATGCCCTTTTTAGATCCCTGTCGGTTACTATCCCTACTAATTTTTCTTTATTAATGACCGGTAAGATGCGTATTTTAAATCTGTTTAATAGTTTCATGGCACCTTCTATGGAAGTGTCTATGTCTACATAAATCATATCTTTGTTCATCCAGTTTTTGACTAACATGTTTCAGCCTCCCTTGATTGCCCGGATCTAAAAGCAAACGCTTTTAAAATCAACTCCAGAAGATAATTCACGCGGAAAACCGGGCTGCATTATCTCCGGTAAATACGATTCTTTTCATGCCATCTGTTACATTGAAAGGTCAGGCGAGCTGTCTCAGCCTAATTTATTCTTGTGTCCTTGCAGAGAGTCAGAGCAAACCGCATGCCACGCGACTAATAGGGGTGATATTGTTCATAAAATGCTGATATAACTAAATTAATATGATTTTAATCCGGACCTGCCGATAGGATCTTCGGGAGAAAATAGTCAAAGATTTTTACAGCTTGTAAAAAAAAGGGTTTACTCGGGAAAAAAATTTCGGGATCTGCGTGTATTTTAATCTTCCTTTACGGAAACCTCTATCTTAAGGTTGTATTTATCTATCCTTGAATGGAGTGTGGGTCTGGAAATGCCGAGAATCTTTGCTGCGCGTGAACGGTTACCTCCCTTGAGATTAAGCACCTCGCCAATGAGGATTCTTGAAAAATGGTCCACACATCTGTCAAAGAGATTTTCTTCTGACCCCTTTGATAATCTCTCACGGACCCATTTGCGGATCAACTGGTCTCCCTCTTCACTACTATCCGTTCTTCCTGTAATTTTTCCGCTAAGGGTCTGTGAAATATCTTCGGGGGATATGGGAGTGCCTCGGTTGAATATTAAGATCTTCTGGAGGGTATTTGAAAACTCCCTCACATTGCCGGGCCAGGTATGGATGCCAAGCATCCGCAGGGCCTCCTCGGTAATGCCGGGATTATCCACTCCCACCTCAGAAGCGTGTCTTGCAAGAAAATAGTCGGCAAGAAGAGAGATATCCCCCTCTCTCTCCCGTAATGGCGGTAGCCACAAGGTCACTACTTTTAAACGGTAATAGAGATCTTCACGGAACTTACCATCCGCCAGTGCCTGCTCAAGATCCCGGTTCGTGGCGGCAATAATCCTGACATCTACAGGGATCGTCTCTCTGCCGCCAAGGCGCTCAATGCTTTTTTCCTGGAGGAGTCTCAGCATCTTTGCCTGTATGCTGCCGGGCATATCACCGATTTCGTCTAAAAAAATAGTCCCTTGATTTGCCTGCTCGATCTTACCTATGCGCCTATGTGACGCACCGGTAAATGCCCCCCTTTCATATCCGAACAGTTCGCTTTCAAGTAGATTTTCGGGGATCGCCACACAGTTGATCACCTTGAAAGGCCTGTCGGAACGAAGACTGTGCTGATAGAGAGCTCTGGCCGCGAGCTCTTTACCTGTGCCCGATTCACCCCGGATGAGCACGGTGGCGTCCGTGGGAGAAACCCTTCCTATGGACTTGTAGACATCCTGCATGGATTTGCTTCTCCCGATTATGGCCTCGCGGGATGCATTGTCAGGGATAGCGTCCATATCAACAGGAGATCTCATGAATCGACCGGCTTCAAGGGCCTGCCCGATCGTGCCCAGCATCTCAGGGATATCAAAGGGCTTCAGGATATAGTCAAAGGCGCCCATTTTGGTAGCTTCAATGGCTGTTTCTGTGGTCCCGTAGGCTGTCATGATAATCACGGGCAATTTGGGCTCGATCTCATATATCCGCTTGAATGTTTCAAGTCCGTTCATACCCGGCAATTGCATATCCAGAATAACCGCGTCCGGCACCCGGTCGCGTATACGCTTGAGGCCCGCTTCGCCGGACGGGGCGCCCTCCACATGATAGCCCTCTTCCTTTAGAAGCTTTTCAAAGCTACATCTCAACTGGTCATCATCGTCAATGATTAATATTTTATTCAAAACTCGACTCCATTATAGGCAGTGTTATTATAATTATCGTTCCTTGACCCTCTTCAGACACCATGTCGAACCTGCCGCCGTGTTCCGCGACTATTCTGGAGGCAATGCTAAGCCCCAATCCGGTGCCTTCCTCTTTGGTGGTAAAAAAAGGCTGCATGATCTTATCTCTGATAGATTCAGGAATACCGGGCCCATTGTCGGTTAATCGAATGGTCACCACTTTACCCAAAAGCTTTTCAAAACCTTCTTCCTCGCTTATCTTGACCATTCCACCGAATTCCATTGCCTCGCATGCATTGACGATGATGTTCACGAAGACCTCTTTCAATTGCTCGGGATCAGCCTGTATCTTGGGAAGGGGCTTTTTACGCTCTATCTCGATATCCACATCATAGGATTCAAGCCTGTGTCGCAATAATTGCAATGCCAGATCTACAATTTCCGAAGGGCTTATTTCCTGCTTCTTGAGTTTAGGAGGGCGTGAAAACTCCAAAAAGTTCTGAACAATAGTGTCAATATGGTTAATCTCTTCCGAAATCACTTTAAAGTCCTCATTCTGTGGAACGGAAAGCCTAAGTGTCCGGCTCAGGGAGAACAGTCTCATCTTTACGGAGGTTAGGGGGTTGCGTATGCTGTGAGCAAAACCCGCCGCCAGTCTTCCGACCGTTGCCATTTTTTCAGATTGCAAGAGGGTCTCTCTGCTCTTTTCCAGCTCAATATGGGTATGATTCATATCTTCGATAAGACCGCGTACGCTCCTGCTGAGAGCCTTCACCTCATCACCAGAGCCGGTGGACATTCCTTGCCTGTCAGCTTCAACAGCCAATTTGCGCACCGGGTCCAGGATGTGCCTGACCAGGACAATGAATAGTATAAAGGCGAGGATCAGGGCAAACAGTACAGCTGTGCCGGCTATGACCCTTAATCGCCTTGCCTCATAAAGACTCTGATCTCTTACCTGGTTGATCTCTTTTGTATAAAAGTCCTTATATTTGGCGCATAGATCCAGGGTCTTTAAAAAATGTTGACGAACATCCTTGTGAACTTTCGAACCAATATCACGTTCACCGGCTTTATAATAGGCGATCACGCGATCCTTTAATTCTATATATCTCCCATACTCGGATTCTATAAGGGAAACAATCTCTTTTTGATCTTCGGTTTCGACTAAAGATGCGGCTTCCCTTAACCGTTCCTTAAAGATCTGTCGATACTCTCCCAGTTGTCTGAGCCAATCCGGGTCATTGTCAAGGAAAAAATAGGTTACAAAACCTTTCTGGCTCACAAGGGCCGTCTCAAGGGCTTCAGCAACCTGGAAAGCCGCGACATTTCTGTCGATGATTCGCGCAAAAAGACCCTCAATGCGGTAGGTGTACCATACCATCACAAGTCCGCCCACAAAGGTAATCAACACCAATGATATAAGGATGAGATAAATTCGAGTGCGAAGGCTTATATATTTCCACATAATCATAGCTTCTCTTCTTTACGAGAAATCAGCATGTCCATTAACGACACCTGAAGATAGTCTGCTATTCATTTTATGAGATCATGGATGTCATTCATGATCTTTGATCTGTAATAATTTACTGACGCTTCATTGGCCATAATCATATCAAGCTGTCTGGTATGGATCGTCAGATATCCCAGCAGTTTGAGACGGTCCTTCATGAATTGATGGTCTCGGCCCTCAATCCTTGCAATCAGGTTGTCTTCTCTTATGTTGATAATGAAATCGTATTTCTCAAGAATTTCGCCGATAAAAAGGACTCTTTTATACCGCCTTTTATCATCCGCGGCTCCCCCTTTGAATTGAAAGCTGATATAATTTTCCGCATCTCTTTCGCTCACAAGGGCCTCGATGATTGAGAAATGAAACCCCAGTCTGGAACTAAGACTACAGTAATTTTTTGAGATCATAAAATAGTTGCGGTCAGCGAATTTGGATCGAACTCCCGGGACCAATGCTGTATTTGTGGTCGCCCGGAACATAACGGACATAAACCCCTTGCCGTCCACCGGCGGAGGACCTTCCCAAGGTTTAGCACTAATCCCATCCCACAGTGCCAGCATGGGAATGGAAGCGATATTTTCGAGCCTGACATGCTTACCATGGACCTCCTCATTGAAACCGTCATCCAGGTTCAGTATCCACCACTTCATGGGTACATGGATATAGAGCTGTTTGCTAGATCTCTCCGGAAAATGGTGGTCTTTTCCGAACCTGAACATCTCCTCCACTGACTTCTCATGGCAGAACCTGGTAATATCATGAAGGGTCTTGCAGTTCTCAGGCCTGAAGGCCGGAGAGGCGGGATCCAGCAGGTTCAGAGAAACGATCTTGCTAGCGGCCCCCTTGAGGGCCTCAAAGATAGGGCTGCCTTCCATCAGGTTTCTGGGGCTGGGACGGTCTTTCAACAGGGAATCTATTTGGCCGTCATAGATGTTTAGAAAATCGGCATCCATGGTGATCTGTTGACCATCTTTTAGGATATTTCGGATATCAGGTATCCCAAAGATCGCAGGGACCCCGAACTCCCTGGCCACATTGGCAAGATGGCCGGCAATACTCCCCTGCTCGGTTACGACACCTGCAGCCTTGCTGAGCAGCACCGCCCAGCGCGGCAGGGCCTGGGATGTAACGAGGACGGCCCCTTCGGGGAATTGAAGGATATCCATCTCTTTTTGAACTATATATGCCGAACCTGAAGACACGCCCGGACTGGCTGTCAGACCTCCCTCGCAAAGGGGGGCATTCAATTCTCTTGAAGATAATGAAACACTGTCTCTGGTTTTACGAAGATCCGTCCGCTGCAGAGGCCTGCATTGAAGAACGATAATCGATCCATCATGATCAATGGCCCACTCCATGTCCTGGGGCATGCCATAATATTCCTCTGCCTTTGAGGCAAGACGCGCAAGTTCGACAGCCTGTTCTTCTGCCAATGAAGCCAGACCGCCCTTATCGCCGACCATGTCCATGCGGCAGACCCCTTCCTTTGCATAGCACATGAACTTCTGTTCCTTAAAAGGGATCTCCTTCCTTATGACCCGCATGGGTTCTGTACGATCTATAATAAAGATATCAGAGGCCACGCTTCCATCCACGACCGATTTGGGAAGTCCCCAGACAGAATTAATAACAATGGAGGTATCTTCTCGATCCACGGGATTGCGAGAATAGGTCACCCCGCCTGAAACCGCATCCACCATGCCCGTGCATCCCACGCACATGGCCAGCCCTTCATCACGAATACCCCTGCTCAATCTGTAGGCCATGGCAGTATGACTGTATTTGCTTGCGATAATCCATTTGTATGCATCAAGAATATTTTCCCCACTCACATTGAGCTCTGAACGGTACTGACCGGCAAAAGAAACCCCTGCCATATCTTCACCCAAGGCGCTGCTTCGAAGGGCAACGGTAATCCCCTTCCCCCTCCGCCCCTCCAGATCCCCATACTGGTCTTCAATGGCCTCAACGACGTCCTCCGGGAGTGTTGAGTTGATGATCAGCTGTTGGATAGAACCGCTGAGGGATATACCCTGATTAGGGTCCTCAACGTCTGTCGCCTGGATTCGACGGTCTATCTCCGCCTGTAGATCGTTATATTCCATGAACCGATGGTATGCGCCGGCGGTTATGACAAACCCATCGGAGATATTCACATCCAGCTGTTTTTTAAGTTCTCCCAGATTGGCCATCTTGCTGCCTACCTGATCCACATGAGCCGTGTCCACGGTAAGAAGGGGCATGACCAGTGGCCCATTCCTTGGCAACTCCTTGGGTTTTATAAATGGATTAATACCTGTCTGTATCTCTTTAAACCTGTCATCCAGGGCCTTATATCTTCCGGGGGCCAATTCGTTCAGGTGCCTTACGATCTGCCAGACATTCGTGGACACTGCAGTGCATCTGGATCGTACAAATTGCATCCCAAAGGGGAGCACCCCTTTGAGGGCCTCTTCCATCTCGGTCATAATCTCAAGGGCCTTGTTATTGGAGTTCAGAAGGAGCTTGAAATGATGATAGCGCCTTTTGAAGTCGGTACGGATCTCTTCCGCATCAGCCAAGTCGTATCTGCTTTTTCCTGAAAAAAACCTATTGAACAGCTTGGATATACTGACCATTATTCCCCTGCTAAAAAGTAAGAGACAGTCTATTCAGAATACACTTGACGGATAAAGGAGCTATAATCAAAAAAGGCCAAAGGCAAGAATCTATCGCCTTCAGCCCCTTAACCAAAGGTCATGATGTAATCCTAGTCAAGCCTCAGACCCCAGCCTTCAAACAAGTACATGATGGCAAAGCCATACCATAGCGTATAGACCACATAAAAAAGCAAGGAGAAAATCACAACGCCCAAACGGTCACTGATTTTTTGCGGTTCGATCTTATAATAATTATATGAGGTTTCCACTGCTTTTTGCATGGCCAGTGAAACAACCTTCGCCTCTTTGAATTTTTTCTGGTTCTTTAAGGCCTTGTCCATCTCTTTAAGGGCATTCCACCAATTATATAGGGCCTGTCTCTCATTATAACCATATTTTCCGGAAACCTCATCTCCATCATTATGATACATGCTTTCCGCATCCGCGAGACAATTGGCCAGGATCTTACCAAGATCACCCTCTATCTTCAGCTTGGGTCCTGACACTGAAGTTATCGCTCCACCCTCCTTAAATAGGAGGGCCGTCTGCCCGGCATGTTTCTCATTGCCCATTTTCAGGGTGACGTTTACGGAGTTCCCGTTAAAAGTATCGGTTTCGGTCTTTACCTTTTCGATATAATAAGCTGATCCCTTTGATATGGAGTTATACAAAGCATCAAGGGCGCCAAGGACGTTTTTACCTCCAAAGACAGGCGAGAAAATGACAACAAGGACGATTATGAATCCTATCAATAACCCCAATCCGCCGAAAAACTGTTTTTTTTTCGCTATCATGCCGACACCTCCTCTCCCCTGAGGACACCGATATTTTTAATAAACGTCCAGATAACCCAGACACTGAATCCTCCTATGACAAGGAAAAAGGCCCAGACACCGATAGTCTCAAGGACCCCGCCCAACTGTTTTGAAATGGGTATCATCCCCATCTCGCCCAGCTTGGCGGGCAGGGCAAAGATACGATTGACAAAACCTGCCAGTACCGCCATGGCATAAAAACCTCGGATTGTAATACCTGGAACCACCTTGGTTACCATGGCCCCTATCTGGATACCGAGTAATGATCCCAGGAGCATACCCATGGCCAAAGTGTAAAAGATAAACCCGTAGATGGCGTACTGACTTATGGCGGCATAGCCTGCCGTAAAAATAATCTGGAAGATATCGGTACCCACGGTCGTCATGGATGATACACCCAGCATGTAGACGAAAATAGGGAATGTGAGAAAACCGCCGCCAACTCCCATAATGCCTGCCGCAAGCCCTACCAGTGCGCCGCTCAGCACCAGAAAGAGCCATGAGATGCTTCGCCCTCCAGGCACAAGATCAAAATCGAATTTGACCATGGGGGGAATTTTCATTGCCTGGAGCTTTTTCGGCAGGTTGCCCATATCGGCTCCTTCAACCTTTCCTTCGTGGACCTCTTCGCCTGCCCCGTGAAAGTCCTTACCGGCAATCTCTTTTCTCGATTTGAGAAAATCTAGCATCGCATAGGCACCCAGGAACCCGAGCATAAGAGAGTATATGGCCGTTATAAACGCGTCGCTCAGGACCGGATTGATCTCATAGAGTACGCGGTTTATCACGCCACCCGCTGTGGCCCCCAAGATGGCCCCGACGAGGAAGACCCCTGCCAATGGGACGGACACATTTCCCAGTTTCCGGTGGATCACGCTTCCCATGATCGCCTTTGCAAAGATATGGAAGAGGTCGGTTCCCACTGCAAGAATACCCTTGATGCCCGCACTCATGAGCGCAGGGGCTATGACAAAACCTCCGCCCGCACCTATACACCCTGTAATGAGGCCCGCGCCAAGCCCGATCAGTATGGAGACTATAAAGATCCCCATCGAATAATAGGCCGGGCTATAGGCCTTCTTTCCTCCCAGAACATCCGGAAGGGCTCCACCGAGCTGGTCGGCAAAAGCGATGCCTCCCAGGATTACGGGCACCGTCAGCAGACCGAGTATGATCATCCGCTTTCGGTCACCCAATATGGTTTTTGACACATCAAGTTCCCACTTCGCATGGGCCCTTGCTCCCATCATCATAAATCTACCCCATTGGCTAAAAAACTTCATATCTTTATATTTCCTCCCTCCTTAAGTTTTTCTCACAAGAACGGTATCTTTCCCATAAAACCTATTCTTCCTGCTCAATGATCTTCTCCATCATCTGGATCTTGGCTTCCTGGATGGATTTCTTCTTATGGGCATCCTGAATCTTGTATAGCAGTTCATCGATCTCCATGGGCTTCATAAGATAATCGAATGCCCCCAGTTCCATGCCCTGTATGGCAACTTCCATATTGGCATGTCCTGTTAGCATGATCACTTCAATCATAGGATGGCGCTTCTTTAATTCCCTTAGTGTCTCAATACCGTCCATTCCCGGCATCTTAACGTCCAGAACCACCACATCCGCGTAATCCTGTTCCAGGAATTCGAGGGCCTTTTCTCCACTGTCCAACCCGTGCACCTCCAGATCGCGTTTCGAAAGGCGCTTTACCAAAGTTTCCAAAAACTCCACCTCGTCATCCACAACCAGCACTTTATATGAATCCACTGGTTCACCTCCTTTGACGGACTGCCTTCATAATGGTTTTAATCAGCGTCTCCAGGTCGTAAGGCTTGGTCAGGTAGTCAAAGGCTCCGCATTCAAGCCCTTCTTTGGCAGCATCCTCCGAGCCATGGCCTGTGAGCATAATGACCGGCATCATGGGGACCATTTTTTTCATGATTTTTAACACCTCAATACCGTTGATATCTTCCATCTTCAGGTCGAGGACGGCCGCATCAAAGTCATTTTTTCTAAGTATCTGAACAGCCTCAGTTCCGCTTAACGCCCCTGTTACATGGATGTTCCTTTTTGCCATACGCTTTATCATAACATCAACAAAACCGGACTCATCATCAACCAATAGCAATTCTATGCGTTCCTGTTCATTTTCGATCTCCGATTTACCGGCATCTTTTACTGTTAAAATGTTTTGTTTCTTATTCATACGTCTCTAACCGTAAATGAACAGCTTCATGCATAAAGACCCAAAGCGCCTTTGCCTTCCAGGTTGGCCTCTAACCCTCTTTTAATGATGATCGAATATTACGCCACCCCGTGTTTGGACATGGCCTCTTTGACCCTTGCCTCTCTTATCTTTTCCTCATGTGCTCGTTTCTCTCCTGTGGCCTCCTCCACTTTTTGCATAAGCTTTTCAATATCGCACGGTTTCATCAGATAGTCGAAGGCCCCCAGTTTCATCCCTTCAATGGCTGTTTCCACGGTGGCATGGCCTGTTAGCATAATGACTTCTGTCAGGGGATTGACCTTCTTCATCTCTTTAAGAGTCTCAATGCCATCCAGACCGGGCATCTTGACATCCAGAACGACAACATCGATATTGCGATTTTTCCCTAGCTTTTCTATGGCTTCCTGACCGCTAAACGTGGGAAGCACATTTAATTCCCGTTTTTCCAGGCGCTTTAACAAAGTTTCCACAAAGGGGGTCTCGTCATCCACTAACATGACAAATGGCTTATCCATGACTCCTCTCCTTTCCTAAATTTGCATGATTACCCATGCAAATCCCATTTACATGATTAGATCTTGTTTTTCTCCTATATATTTTTTTAGCGGGATATTTATTCTAAATATTGTCCCTTTATCGATCACGCTCTGCACTTCAATATCCCCGCCCAGCCTCTTCATAATGCCATAACAGATAGATAATCCGAGCCCGGTTCCTTTTCCAACAGGTTTGGTGGTAAAAAAGGGTTCAAAGATTCGTTTAAGGTTTGCGCTCGCGATTCCCGGACCGTTGTCAGCTATTTCAACAACGATATGATCCTTATTTAACCTCGTCTTTATATCAATAGTGCCCCCGCCTTTTTCCATTGCGTCAAGGGCGTTATTGATTAAATTCAGCAGGACTTGCTGTAACTCCGTATGGGCTCCCTGAATAACAGGAAGACCATCTTGAAGTTGACAGCCTATAGTCACGTTGCTGAATTTTGCCCTTTGCGCGGAGAGTGTAATGATTTCTTCAATCAACTCGTTAATTTGAACTTCCTGTATCTTTGAATCTGTTTTCCTTGCAAAGCTCAGCAATTTTTGAGTGATCTCTTTACATCTTTTTCCTTGCGTATTGATCTGCTTCAAGGCCCTTCGGAACTCAGCTATATTTTCGCTCTCCTTGAACTCCTCCTCCTCAAGCAGGTCTTCAATCCATCCTGCCTCTTCAACCATGATGGCAACCGGATTATTGATCTCATGCGCTACGCCGGCTGCCAGTTCACCCACTACGGCTAATTTGCCCGTCTCAATGATCTGCTCGTTCATGAGCCTTCTTTCATGTTCCGCCTTTTCCATGTGATGTGCCATATTTTTGAAACGTACAAATGCCAGGGCTATGGTGCCTATACTGCCCAGTATAATAATAATAACACTTACTCTAAGGGCCTTCGTGAAAGCTGAAAAGGCATCCGACGCTTTCTGCTGATAGACCAGCAGCCAGTCACCATTCTTAAGAAAAGCGGATACATAGATATTATTGCCGCTCAATTCGTCTTCTTTTTCAACGATCTGCACTTCCTCTTTCGTATCGCTCTCAAGCAGATCCATATAAGGCCCTTTTTCAGGAATGACATCCATGAGCGGTTTTGTCTGGAAATCACCCTCTTTGTTCAGGATGAAAGCAAATCCGGTTTCGCCGATACGGATGTTCTCAACGAGATCATTAAAGGCTGCAAAATCGATAGTAGCCCTCAATACCCACTGATCACCATTGACGGATTTTCTTACGGCAACAATAAAATGGGGCAACCCGCGAAGTCCTAGAAAAACATCGCTGATGACATACTCCCTTTTCATGGCCTCCTTAAACCAGTCAGCATCCGAATAAACCGCCTTGCCTAATTTAAAGGGGCCTGCATAAGCCACCTGAACGCCATGGGAGTTCACAACACCCAGGTCCACAAAAACAGGGCCGTATGCCTGCTGCAACGTTTCCAGTTTTTCCTTTAAAAAAGTTTCATTACCCAGCTCGTGAAAGCTGTAGATTTCAGCTATGAAATGGATATCTCCGAGCTTCTCATTTAAAAAACTGTCAATGTTCTGCTTATGTTTTTTAACCAGCGTTCCAAGGTGGGCGTGGATTTTCTCATAGTGGGAGGCCTTAAACTGGTAGAGAATAATTCCGCTGACAAGGATAAGGGGCATGACGGAAAAAATCAGGACAGTCCCGATTCTGTTCTTGATAAACAGCATTAAATAGCTGCTTCTTCTCTTTTCCCCATTATACATAGTTTTTTCTCATTATAAATCAAAAAACTTTTTATGTTTCACTGTCCGGTAATGTTTTTTAATGAGCAATAACCATACCAAGCCAGGCCTTGCATTGTAACTATCTGATATTACTGTTTTTTAATGAATTGTCGAGGAATAATGAAAAAGGGGATATGTAAAAGAGGTGGGCCAATAACGCCCAGCAACATTACAAAAGAACGGTCTTTCCTATTGAATATGCTTAAAAAATCACTACTGGGCGACATCGCCCCTATCGGGCGCTTTAGACTCAACATCTTTCATCTTTCTGTAGAGTGCCCTGCGGGATATGCCTAACAGACTCGCGGCCCTACTCCTGTTCCATTTGGCCTGCTTCAACGCCTGATCAATAAGGCTTCTTTCCAGCCCCTTGACGGCATGAGGCAGGTTAAGGTTTCCCCCTGAAACCAGTCCTCCATCCTGCCGGACTGAATGAATAGGGCCCATAAAATCCAGCCTCTTAACAGTAAGATACCGCTGCATTACATTCTTCAACTCCCTGATATTTCCAGGCCAATGATAGTTATATAGCGTGTCCATAATATGCCCAGGGAGATGGGCGGGCCTCCCCCCTTCGCGGTACATTCTCAAGAAATGGTCAATGAGCAAAGGGATATCTTCCTTACGTTCCCTCAAGGGCGGAAGAGTTATGGGTATGACGTGTATCCTATAAAAAAAATCCTCCCGCATCAGACCGCTCTTGACATGATCCGGCAGATTCTGGTTTGTGGCTGATATAATCCTAAAATCCGACCTCCTTGCCCTGTTGCTTCCCACAGGGGAATAATCTCCGCCGTCTATGGTCCTTAAAAGTTTTACCTGCATATTGAGACTCAGCTCGCCTAATTCGTCAAGGAAGAGGCTTCCACCATCGGCGAGATCCAGATATCCATTCTTATCCAGATAGGCACCTGTAAAGGCCCCCTTCTTATGACCGAAAAACTCGCTCTCAAAAAGCTCCTCTGGAATGGCGCCGCAGTTGACGGTCACAAACTCTTTTTCACGCCTGTTGCTCAATTGGTGGATCGCCTTGGCTACCAGCTCTTTTCCGGTGCCTGATTCTCCATATATATCAACATTGGCATCAGTGTTTGCGGCCTTTAGCATGAGTTCGTAAACGTCCTGCATAGGCTCGCTCATTCCGATAATATCCCCGAACCGGTAGCGTTCTTTCATGGAGGATCTCAGGCTGATATTCTCTTCACGAAGATGCGCGGCTTCTTCCTTGATAGCCATTTCCTTAAGTCTTTTTTCAGTAATATCGCGGACCACCGACAGGACGGCAGGTTTTCCCTTATATTTTATCATTGTGTGGTGAGCTTCAAGCCAACGCTCATTGTCACCGATTAAAAAGGGCTCCTTTCTTAAAAATTCTTCCCCTGATTCCTCTGAATCAAAAGGTCCATAAAAATTGCCCATGTCCTGTTTAATAATAATTGAAAAAAATTCATCGACTTTCTTCCCGACCAGTTGCAGGCTGGTGTCAAGGCCGAAGGTGGAGGCAAAGGCCCGGTTTACAAAGACAAAGCTGCCGTCCTGAATAAGGGTCACCCCAACGACAACTTTCTCACTCAGTATTCGATAGCGCTCCTCGTTCTCTGTCAGAGCCTTTTCCGTCGACTTGACCAGATAGATTTTTCCAAGCTTCTTGGCGATGGCATTAACAAGCGCCCTCTCTTCTTTTAGAAAAGGGCCTTCATTGGACTCAGGTTTCCCTTTCAGGTAATATACCTCCAGAGCACCTATAATCACATCATACATGATGATGTTTTCGCACTGCTTCCAAGGGGTTTCCTGAAAGTTGTCCGTCTCAAAGGCCTTTTGATCCATAACGATACGCACACATGTAACCGCAGGATACTGCCATCCGTCAGGTATAATTTTAACAGCCTCCCGGATAATTTCTTCCATACTGAGATGAGGTTTTTGAAAAAGGTTTGTTATGGCATAGAGGCAATTTAACTCCTTAACCCGCTTTTCCAATTCAATATAGGTTGGTTTTTGAGGCATAGGGGAATCCTCCGGATCTCATATTAAAACGCCTGCATCCTAAAAGTCAAATAGCACTATAAACCCTGATTCACCATCAAGGCATCATCTGTCCCGCTTCTAGCGGGATTGCCTTCGGTCGCTCCTCCTTGCGACGTATTGCTCAAAGGAATATTTCTGACAGTTCCAGGTTCATGTGAAGTACAACCGGGGAAAAGACTGGTTACTGAATCCTCCTGACAGTTTGTTATCAAGGAAAAAGGCTTGATCATTTCTGATTTACCATGAAACAGAAATGTGATATAATGATTTAAAGTTTAACGCCTTTATCCATATATTACGTCGTTTCATTATTCGGGAAATAGGTTTTTCCGGGAAATCAGTATGCCGAATCATTAGCTTGAACAATTTGAAGTCACGCTATCTCAACATATGAAGATCTGAATCTGTTGATCAATCATCTTGCCGAAGGGACGACTCGAACATTTGAGGCCAAAGGATGTTGTATAATGCTTCTGGATGACAGGGAAAACCAGTTATTTCCCGTGAGCAATTATGGGATCAGTGAGAAATATCTCCGGAAAGGTCCCTTGTTTGTAAATGACAAGTACTCTGCATTCGTGAAGGGTAAGCCTGTCTATATTGAGAATATACAGGACGACACTCGTATTCAATACCCAGAGGCTGCTGCCGAATGCCATGAAGACTGGCATATCTCACTGGTTCATTTTTTTAGAAAATCATCGGCCAGTGAAGAACTCATGGGTAAGAAGTTCACAAAGGAACAACCCGCAAGGATGTTGGCTGTCTTACAAAAGGCCAAGGACAGGCTTGTCGAAAACGGGTTCAATCCCGAAAAAATCAAGACAGAACTTATAGAAGAGCCTTATCCAACCGTGGCTGACGGTATTATTGACCAGTTCAATAAGGGAGATTTCGAAACGGTGTTGATCGGCCGCAAGAGGATGTCAAAGGCCGAAGAGTTCGTTATGGGTGATATAAGCGTGAAACTGATCAGAGCCCTAGAAGACGCTGCTGTCTTGGTGGTTAAATCCCGGTAATCCGGGGGCTGAACAACAAGGACGTGGCTTTAAAAGTTGAACAGTAAAAATTCATCCGCCCCTGCCAATCCAAAGAGGGTTACCGACAATGAAGCTCCCCACCGCAAGCGGTGGGGTATCAAGCGGAATTTCGCCGAGGCCAACCCGCCTTCGCTCTGACGAGCTTCGGCGCGGTTCATCTCGCCATTCATCCCTGCGGCCCCGCCATAGACGGGATCGCCGCTACGCTCTGACAAGCCGCAGGGTATTCTGGCGAAGGCGAATAAACACTTCTATCCTTTCAATAACTCCTCTGCCCTTTGAATAATGTTTTCAGCAGTAAATCCGAATTTCTCCATTACTGTGCCACCGGGCGCGGAGGCCCCAAAATCTTTCAAACCTATAATGACACCCCCATCTCCCGTATAATGCTCCCAACCCATGGGACATCCTGTCTCCACGGCAATACGCGCCTTTATATCAGGCGGCAGCACCTCATCCTTATATGCCTGTGTATTTTTTTCAAAAAGCTCCCAGCTTGGCATATTCACAACCCTGGCTAAAATACTCTTTTCCGCGAGACCCTCTCTTGCGGCAAGTGCGATATGTACCTCTGAACCCGTGGCAATAAGGATAATATCCGACTTGTCGTCTGAATCAGCCAGGATATAAGCGCCCTTTTCCAGACCTTCTGCTGAACCATATCTGGTTCTGTCCAATACAGGGAGTTTCTGGCGGCTCAGGATCAGGGCAACAGGACCGTTGGAAGTCTTGATGGCCTGGCGCCATGCCTCTACCGTCTCTGAGGCATCTGCTGGACGGATGACCGTCAGACCGGGAATACCCCTAAGACTGGCCAGTTGCTCGACAGGCTGATGCGTGGGCCCGTCTTCACCGACGGCGATGCTGTCATGCGTAAAGACATATATTACAGGCAGCCCCATAAGACAGGCAATGCGTATGGAGGGCCTCATATAGTCGGCAAAGACAAGAAATGTCCCACCATATGGCATAAGTCCTTTATGGAGGGCAATGCCTGAGATAATACCGCCCATGGCATGCTCCCTTACCCCGAACCGGATGTTCCTGCCGTCGTAGGCCCCCTTTTGAAGGTCATGGGAGGATTCAATAACGGTCTTGTTTGATGGGGCGAGATCTGCAGAGCCGCCAATGAGCGCGGGGACCTTGTCGGCAAAGGCGTTCAGGACCTTGCCGGATGCTGCACGTGTCGCGATGGGGCCATCATCGACTGAAAAGACCGTAAGATCCTTATCCCATCCCTCTTTCAAAGAACCGTTCATGGTCTCGGCCCATCTCTGTGCAAGGTCAGGATGGTCCTTGCGGTAGGCATCGAAACTCTCCTGCCACTCGGACTCTTTTTCTTCCCCTCTTTCCACACACCCCCTGAATACCTGTAATGCCTCTTCAGGAACCCTAAATTCCGCGTCTTCAGGCCACCCCAGATTTTTCTTTGTAAGACGGATCTCTTCTTCACCGAGTGGTGCTCCGTGTGCGTCGGCCGAGTCCTGCTTGTTCGGGCTTCCATATGCTATGTGGGTACGCAGAATAATCAAGGACGGTCTCTCATCTTCTGCCTTTGCTTCTCTGATCGCGTTAAGAACGGCGTCTAAATCATTTCCGTCCTCCACCTTTAATACGTGCCAGTTGTAAGACTTGAACCTGAGTGCCACATCCTCCGTAAAGGTTATGTCTGTTCCACCTTCAATGGTGATTCCGTTATCGTCATACAGGCAGACCAGCCTTGAAAGCCCCATGTGTCCCGCAAAGGAGGCTGCCTCGGATGCGATCCCCTCCATCATGTCTCCGTCCCCGCACATCACGTATGTATGGTGATCGATTATCTCGTGTCCCGGCCGGTTATATACCGCAGCGAGATGCCGTTCCGCCAGGGCCATGCCGACCGCATTTGTAAAGCCCTGCCCCAGGGGACCGGTTGTGGTCTCTACACCAACAGTACATCCATATTCCGGGTGCCCCGGGGTCTTGCTTCCCCATTGCCGGAAGTTTTTAATCTCATCCAGACTCAGGTCATAACCTGTAAGGTGTAGCAGACTGTATAGGAGCATGGACGCGTGACCGGCGGAGAGGACAAACCGATCCCTGTCGTGCCAGTCAGGATTTTTGGGATTATGTTTAAGGATATTGGTCCAAAGTTCATAGGCAGCCGGCGCAAGGCCCATAGGCGCCCCCGGATGACCGGAATTGGCCTTCTGAATAGCGTCCATTGAAAGCGTGCGGATCGTATTGATACACAGTTCATCAATTGCTGATCGGCTCTCCGGCAGTCCTTTACTCATGATTAGTTATCCCTTCCGAATTGTCTGTTTAAGATTGGATTAATCGCATTAAGCCACCGGCCCTCTGGTGCGAACCTAATGCTGATCCGGCGAAATCAATCCCTTTTTTAATCTACCGAAAGGGGTAGGTCATGATGAAGGGAATGGTAAAGAATTCACGCCCATCAAAAATTCCCCGCAGAGCGGGGAGAAGGACATGGCATTACATCCCAAAGGGATGTGCCTATCAAAGGAGGTCCCGCCATGGCGGGATCTTCGACACGTCCAAAGGGCATGGGTTTCAAGTTAAAATAAACCGGCGGAGTCTAACACACCCCAGCCGGGCGTGTAAATATGTGTTTCGAATTTTCGATCACTTGGGAGTCTATTCATTCTCTCTTAAGGATTCCTCGAAATCTTTAAAAAACCTGTCCTTCTCTTTCCAGTCCGGACCAAATCGCCTCTTCAGATAGTCCCCAAGTTGATCAAATAGCTTTATCCAGATCGGTTTTCCGTCATTGAGGACCACATCTTCGAGGAATGCCCTAAGCTCTGACATCTGTTCTTTAGGCAGAAAAAAGACAGACCCGAGTTTTATGGATTTTTTCAATGCTTCAGGTGTCACGGCATGGGCGGTCAGCATGATAGTCGGAAATTCTCTCGACACGGAGTGCTTCAGGAGTTCAAAG
>JAFDAM010000035.1 GCA_019313825.1 Deltaproteobacteria bacterium | reverse complement strand
ATTCATAGATCCAAATATAGCAATCATTAGAGAGGTTATATAAAACAGACTGAACCTATTTAGTTCACCAGTGTTAACAAAATGCACCTTATGGAATAGTACTATCATCTCCACCAGGTTTTAATAATTGTTCTGGCAAAACGGAGTCCATATCTCCAGTCTGTTCCTTTTTTACTTTTTCCGTATTTCCTCTTTAGGATGGTAATAGGCACCTCTCCAATACGCATATCTTTTTTTATAGCCTCAATAATTAATTCACTGGTATGATATTGGTTTTCATATAAGTTGATGGCGGCCATTGCCTCCATACGAAAACCACGGAAGCCGCTTGACGGATCCGTAACCTTTTTACCTAACAAAAAACTGACAATCTTCCCAAAAATCTGTACTCCAATATAGCGTAAAAGGTTGTCTTTCTCTCTGTCACCGAGTATGCGGGAACCTATGACAAAATCGTATTGATCATTTACGAGGTGTAAGGCAATTTTTTCAACCTCTTCCGGCTGATGCTGTCCATCAGCATCCATTGTAATACAAAAGCGGGCCCCTGCCTTTTTCAAAATATCGTATCCAAGACGCAAGGCAGCTCCGCCACCTCTATTGATCGGATTTTTTACCACAATTGCGCCTTCAGTTTCATCAACAACGGAAAATGTCTCGTCTTCGCTGCCATCATCAATGACCAACACGCCCACCTCAATCCCTCCAATATGTTTCGGTATCCTCGGCAGGAGTTCTCTTAGATTATCAGCTTCATTAAAGGCAGGTATCAGTATCATGACAGGTTTGATATGATTGTTCACTTCACCTATTTTCTCTATCTCATTACTCCCCAGATTCCTCACCAGCTTATCGAACTGAAGAAGAAAATTTTCCAATTTTGATTTGGTATAAAAGACGAAAAATAATAAGAAGACATTAGAAATTACTAATAATGCGAGTATTCTGCCCCTTTGGGCTTTTTGCAGAGACAACGCATCCCGGAGGATATTAAGGACATTGGGATTGACGGACACCATGATCAAGCAAAGATTAAACAATGAAAACAGGATAAAATTCGACCTTTTCCATTTTGGCCCACGGTAAAACAGGAAGGTAAGCAACAGGCCTATAATCCCTACAATGAGTCCAATGATTCTTAAATTTGACATTGTTCTTCCTGACTTATCTTTATGAAATCGCTGCACGATTTCATGTAACGTCCCGCTTCGCGGGACTTGAAAAACAACTAATTAGTACTCATCCAAAAGCATCCTTTTTTAGATTCCCCGTAAAGTGCACGGGATCTTCGACATGCTATCAGCTGTTAGTTGACACCCTATTCCTGGATATTTGGTCAAACCATTCGACTGTCAGCTTAAGCCCTTCTTCTATTTTTACCTCTGCTCCCCACCCGAGTATCTCCCTGGCCTTGGAGGTATCTGAAAAGTTGCGAAGCACATCACCCATGCGCGGGGCTTTATGGCTTACCTGGATATTATTGATGCCTTGATCCGCCAAGAAAGGGATCAGTTTATCCACCAGTTCAGCTACTGTGGTCTCCGCGTTGGTGGCGATCTGAAAGACCTCGCCACCGATCTCGTCAACTGTTGCAGCGGACCTGATTGCGCGGGTCAGATCATCAATGTATATGAAGTCCCGTGTCTGGCTGCCGTCACCGTAGATCTCAAGGGTTTCACCGTGAGTCGCCCTGCGGATGAACCTGGCCACGACGCTGTCTTTTTGACAGGACCCAGGCCCATAGACATTGCCGAATCGAAGGGCAACTGTCTCAATACCGAAAGTACGATAATAGGCTGAGCAATACGCCTCTCCGGCCAGCTTGCCGGCCCCGTAAGGTGATACGGGATGCGGAGCAAGCTCCTCATGTATCGGTGGTTGGCATTCTCCAACGGGTGCTCCGCTGGAGGCGAAGATAAAGCGCCCGATTCCATTCGTCCTTGCTGCTTCCAGATAGTTCAGGGTCCCAATAACATTATTCATACAGTCTGATCGGGGATCTTCAACAGAAGGTCCGACCCCTGTGCTTGCGGCGAGGTGGACAATAACGTCCACTCCCACAGCGGCGCGCAGTGCGATCTTATTATCCAGGATGTCCCCGACAATCAGTTCTACAGGTGGTATGGTGTCGTCAAGTGAACCTGGAGACTCATCACCTGCATCTGCATTCGCTATGCTATTTATATCTATTTCTACGTAGTCGCATACGGCAGCCAGGTCTTCCCGATTTCCTGCGGAGAGATTGTCTACAACACGAATGATATGACCCTCTTCAGAGATTAGTTGCTTAATGAGATTGGTGCCGATGAAACCACAGCCACCGGTCACAAGCCAACAAGTTGGTTTGGCAGAGGATTGAGTATTTTGTTTAAACGGTTTTTCAGTTGCTCCCTTCATCGTGCCTCTTATTGTTAAAGGTCTCTTTTCAATGGCGAACGGGTTAGAAGCAAAACTTTTATAAAAGGTGCCTGCCCCCGATAAACCGGGATCTTCGACAGGCGGACGGAATGCTTCTCCGTTATTCAGCCTCGTTCAGATCGGATAATATCCGAGGAAGCCCTCCGTTCGCCTCCTCCGGCTTAATTCGGCCTCCTCCGGCTTAATGCGGATGCACTGCACATAATGCAGTTCGACCATGAAAAGAGCCCCCCCGCCGGCCATTAACTTCCCTACGCCGGCATTGCAAAATCCTAACCGGGCATTACTGATTCTTCAGTGATCTTAGTTATTATATCTAAAAATAGCAAGTGATTCTTTTATTCCGCATTTTAAACTACGTTCTCTGAGAGTGTCGAAGATCCCCGCCATTTTGGCGGGAAGGCAGAGATAATTTAATCTGCCTGAAAGGGCAGTCTAATCCGGCAATGACGTCAGGTTAAGATTTTGCATTAATAACATTTGTATTCTAAAAGAGACCCCCACCGGCCATCGACTTCCATACGCCAGCATTGCAAAATCCTAACCGGACATTACTGATTTTTTTGCAATATAGCCTTTAAACTTGTAAATATTCAAGCGAAAACCAGGCAGTTCAAGATCCCTGGTAATAAAACATCTGTTTCATGCCCTATTGTATGACAATCAAAATCCGGAATCTAATTTAGGAATCGGGTATAATACCTGAATTTTGCACCAACTATCTACTGCGGCTTGAAGCGCCTTATCTTTAAAGCTCGTTTCATGATTTTGATTCTCACCATATGGATAATATGCCTGCGGGTCAAAATCACTCCAACTTCGCTTTAAACACAAGGCTTTCGGCGCCTCGCTACAATACTTGGTGCAAAATTCAGGTAATAGCACCAGATTATGCATTATTTCTGAGTACCAGCAAGGTATGAAATGCAAGACACTGAGGAGCGACAAGGCGTCAGCTCCTTTCAGTCGCGCAAAGCGCATAGGCGCATGGCGCACAGCGCAGAGCGGTTAGCTCATAGCTCATAGGTTAGAGCACAAAGCGCAAAATCAAGGATCCAGAGGACGGTAGACAGAGGTCAGAAGAACAAAATACTGATCCAGTTTGGTTTTCCCGTATACCGTACGCCTTAAACCTTATGCCTTTTTCATATAGATATGGCCTTGAAAAAATGGGCATAGCCGGTTCTTAAGCAATCCCGATAGAAGCGGGATCTTCGACTTGCATCTTTGCCGTCCCGGTGCTAATAATATCCGATCCTTTGAAGAAGAGCGCTTGCTAACTGCCCTGAAAGTGCATTAAGCCTTTGCTTACAGGGAATTTTCTTGACAGAAAAACACCTCTTTTTATATACAGCCTTAGTTGTGTTTTTTTCGGAATCTCTTTTATTTAGTTTTTTAGTCGTGGATCTTTTGTTTTTTGTGGCAAAAAATTTATAAGAAAATGTGATGTCTTTATGAACAAGATGCTGGATGCCCCGCTGCTGTTAACAGCAGACGGGATCTTCACTAAGTTTCGACTGGCTTACTAGATCTGGATACTGGATTTTCAAAGGATTCTTATTTGATGCATTCGAAAAAAGTCCCAAATCCCGTCATGCCTGCGGAGGCAGGCATCCAGAACCATTCAAAATCACTGGATTCCCGCCTTCGCGGGAATGACGCCAAAGGCATTTTTTTGACTTTTTACGAGACCATCTTATTCTATCTACGCTAAAGGCGGGTTCTTCGACCAGTATCAAGCATCCAGTATCCAGTATCAGCTTGTCAAATAGTATAAATGCCTAATGTCTATATACCCTCTTTGGTTCCGGCTCGTCCGGGTTGGGTATTATACAAACTAAAAAGCTTGTCATTGAGAAGGAGTCAATAATGACATCAGAAAAGGCCCAAGATATTCAGGGCTCAGTGATGGTTCTGGGTGGTGGTATCGCCGGCATGCAGTCGGCCCTTGATCTGGCAGATTCTGGTTTTTATGTCTATCTCGTAGTAAAATCGCCGGCTATTGGTGGCGCAATGTCTCAATTAGATAAGACCTTCCCCACCAATGACTGTGCCATGTGAATAATCTCACCTAAACTGGTCGAGGTCGGCCGGCATCTGAATGTTGAGCTTATCACCTACTCTGACCTGGAGTCCGTCGAGGGCTCTCCGGGTAATTTCAGGGTAAAGATCAAGAAGAAAGCTCGCAGTATCAATATGGATCTCTGCACGGGTTGCGGAAGTTGTGTGGAGAACTGTCCTGTCACTAATCAAGCAGCTATATTGGATTGATATTGATTAGGACCTGTATGTTCCGGTTTTTATTGGGGTCAGGAGCGGAATGACCGTCCAAAGCCTCTTAATAATCTTCCTGTTAGGGACTAAAAGTATGGAAAACAGAGTGGAAATCGACTGGCAGAAGATAGATTCAATAATAGACAAGTATAATGGGAATCCTGAAGCTATCTTGATGATAATGCAGGATATCAGCGATTTATATAACTATGTCCCTCCAGAGGTAATCCCACTTTTAGTTGAGAGGCTGGGAGTCAGTGAAAGCAAGATCTACAGCATTGCCACTTTTTATAAGACCATAAGTCTGGACCCGCGTGGAAAGCATATAATCAATGTCTGCACAGGTACTGCGTGCCATGTCCGAGGTGCGGATAAGATCATGGACGCATTACGGGAGGATCTGAATATCAACGAGGGGCAAACGACTGATGACCAGCTTTTTAGCCTTGAGGCTGTTCGATGCATAGGGTGCTGTGCCTCAGGACCTGTTATTAAGGTTAATCAGGAAACCCATGGCGGCCTCGATCGTTCGAGTGTCTTGAAGGTTCTCGAAAATTACAAACAGGATGCTACTTAGAGATATGTCTTTTTTGGAGGTTATTCCGGAGCATGGCAAGATTAGAGAATAGAGAGGCCTTGCAAGAATTAAGAAACTCGCTTCAGACCGAGAAGAAAGAGGATCAAAAGAGATTAATCTCTCTCTGCGCCGGTTCTGGTTGCGGTGCCTATGGAACAGAGAAAGTATATCAAGCGCTCATTGATGAACTGGCCCGGCAGGGTGTCCGGAATGATGTGGATGTAAAGCTCACGGGTTGTCACGGTTTCTGTGAAAAAGGGCCTATCATGGTCATCCATCCGGAAGGGATATTCTACTCCCAGTTAAAAGAGAAACATATTCCGGAGATCGTTGAAAAAACCATAATAAACGGAGAATTAGTAGATTCACTGCTCTTTAAAGACCCTTCCACAAAAAAGAAGATCACCAAGGAAGAAGATATCCCTTTCTATCAGCTTCAGCAGAGAATCATTTTTGGCAACAATATCTTGTCTGATCCAACCCGCATAGAGGATTATATAGGGCTTGGCGGCTATTCCGCCCTGGAGAAGGCCCTATTTGATATGACCCCGGAAGAGATAATAGGTCAAATAAAGGAATCCGGCTTAAGGGGACGCGGGGGTGGAGGATTTCCCACGGGTATCAAGTGGGAGACCTGCCGAAGACATGAAGGTGATAGATATATAATCTGTAATGCGGATGAAGGAGATCCGGGCGCCTATATGGATAGAAGCCTGTTGGAGGGGAATCCCAATAGTATTATAGAGGGGATGATTATCGGGGCTATAGCAATTGGATCGCATGACGGATATGTCTATGTGCGGCATGAATACCCTTTAGCAGTAAAGAATCTGTCTATCGCATTAAAGCGCGCCGAAGACCTGGGGTTATTAGGGAAAGACATCTTGGGCTCAGGCTTTGATTTTGAAATCCATGTCAGCCGCGGCGGCGGCGCCTTTGTATGCGGAGAATCCACGGCCTTGATGGCATCTCTTGAAGGAGATCCTGGACGCCCTCGGGCGAAGTATATACATACAGTGGAAAAAGGCCTTCGACAAAATCCCTCAAACCTAAACAACGTCGAAACCTGGGCCAATGTACCGGTGATTATCAATAAGGGGGCGGAATGGTTCTCTTCCATAGGAACCGAGGGAAGCACGGGGACTAAAATCTTTTCACTCGTAGGCAAGGTGGTAAACACGGGCCTTGTTGAGGTCCCCATGGGAACCACCCTGCGCACAATTATATTCGACATAGGGGGCGGTATCCCCAAAAAGAAGAAGTTCAAGGCCGTTCAGAGCGGTGGCCCATCCGGCGGATGCATTCCTGAACAGTTCCTGGATCTGGGAGTTGATTTTGATGAACTCACCAAGGTGGGTTCCATGATGGGCTCCGGCGGCATGATCGTTATGGATCAGGACACCTGCATGGTAGATATCGCGAGATATTTTCTGGATTTTCTCAGGGAAGAATCATGCGGTCAGTGTAATCCTTGCAGGGAAGGGATCAAGCGGATGCTTGAGGTCCTTACCGATATCTGTCAGGGCAAAGGCAAAGAGGGTGATATCGAGCTCCTTGAGGATCTGGGCACGATGATCCGGAAATTCTCTCTTTGCGGACTGGGCACCTCGGCTCCCAATCCGGTGCTTACAACTATTAAATATTTCCGGGATGAGTATGAAGCGCATATAAGAGATAAAAAATGCCCTGCCGGTGTCTGTAAAGAGCTTTTTTATTATGAGATTGATGAAGAGTTATGCACCGGTTGCCGCTTGTGCGCGCTTAAATGTCCCCAGGACGCGGTCACCGGAGAAAAGAAGAAGCCTCACAAGTTGGATCAGGATAAATGCATCAAGTGCGGCATCTGCTATGATGCCTGTAAATTTAATGCCATAGTAGTCAGGTAGTTAACATCAGAAAAGGGTTTGCGCGATGATTACATTTAAACTCAACGGCCAGGAGGTGCAGGGCGAAGAAGGACAGTATATCCTTCAGGTTGCCGAGAAATACGGGGTTGAGATCCCCACTCTTTGCCATCATAAGGCCCTGGAGCCCGCAGGGATGTGCCGCCTTTGCACTGTGGAACTGTTTGACGGCCGGAGAACCAGATTTGTTACTGCCTGTAATTACCCCATATGGGAAGGCATGGAGGTGAACGCGGACTCCGAGGCGGTGCTTGAAGGCCGGAGACTTATTGTTGAATTGCTGCTTGCGCGCTGTCCCGATGTCCCCATAATCAAACAACTGGCGGAAGAGTATGGCATTAAAGAGCCGCGCTTCGCAAAGGAAGATGATGACTGTATCCTCTGCGGGCTTTGTACGCGCATATGTGAGAAAATGGGCAACAGCGCCATCAGCCTGACAGGGCGGGGTGTGGAGATGAAAGTGGATACGCCGTTCCATACCCAGACCGATGTCTGTATGGCCTGCGGGGCGTGTGTCTCGGTCTGTCCTACAGGACATATCAAGCTGGAGGATATCACTCGACATATCCCGGAACCTATCCTTTCCGAATATGATATGGGGCTTGCAGGTCGCAAGCCGATCTATGTCCCCTATGCCCAGGCAATACCCAATACCCCGGTCATTGACCGCACCAAGTGCGTCCATTTCAAGACAGGTGGATGCAAGATATGCACGGAATTCTGCGGTGTGGACGCAATTGATCACTCCCAGGAGGATGAGATTGTTGAGCTCCAGGTGGGGGCCATCATACTTGCCCCTGGTTTTCAGCCCTTTGATCCCACTGGATTCGATTCTTACAACTATGCGAGTCATCCCAATGTAGTCACTTCGATGGAGTTCGAAAGGATCCTGTCGGCTTCAGGTCCTACCCTGGGGCATCTTGTCAGGATGTCTGATCACAAAGAGCCCAAGAAGGTTGCCTGGCTCCAGTGCGTGGGATCCAGAGATGTCAACCAATGTGACCATTCCTACTGCTCGTCGGTCTGCTGTATGTACGCAATCAAGGAGGCCGTTATTGCCAAAGAGCACGCGGGGAATGACCTTGATTGTGCTATCTTTTTCATGGATATGCGAACCCATGGAAAGGATTTTGAGAGATATTACGATGATGCCAGGGAAAAGCACGATGTCCGGTTTATCCGGTCACGGGTCCATAAAATTAATCCCGACGAGAAAACCGATGACCTGGTAATCAGATATGTCGCTGAGAGCGGGGAGCCCATGGATGAAAGATTTGACATGGTCGTTCTCTCGATAGGCATGGAGACAGCGCCGGATGTCATTGAGCTTGCCGAAAAGCTCGGCATAGATCTTACAGAAGGTCAATTCTGCCAAACAGGGTCCTTCCGGCCTGTGGCGACATCTCAGGAAGGGATCTACGTATGCGGCGCGTTCCAGGGCCCCAAGGATATACCACAGTCCGTCATTGAGGCAAGCTCTGCCGCGGCAGAGGCCGGCGCCCTCTTGAGTCCCGCGAGAAACACACTGACCAGGACAAAGGAGGTGCCGGAGGAACGTATCGTAGTCGGTGAAAGACCCCGTATCGGAGTCTTTGTCTGTCATTGCGGTATTAATATAGCGGGTGTGGTGGACGTGCCGGGGGTTCGTGACTATGCCAAATCTCTCCCCTATGTGGAATACGTAACAGACAATCTCTACAGCTGCTCCCAGGATACCCAGGAGACCATTACCCAGGTGATAGAGGAGAACAACCTCAACCGGATCGTTGTTGCAGCGTGTACGCCAAAGACCCATGAGCCCCTTTTCCAGGAGACGCTGGTCAACGCCGGTCTCAATAGATATCTCTTTGAGATGACCAACATCCGAAACCAGGATTCCTGGGTACATAAAGATGATCCGGACATGGCTACGGGAAAGGCCAAGGACCTGGTCCGCATGGCCGTTTCCAAGGTGGCCCTTTTGGAGCCTCTGCCCGAGGCCGAGCTTGATGTCAACGAGAATGCCTTTGTAATAGGCGGCGGTATCTCGGGCATGGTATCTGCCTGGGCCCTGAGTAAACAGGGATACAAGGTTCATCTAATAGAAAAGGAGGCATCCCTTGGCGGTCAGGCCCTAAACCTGTTCAAGACCTGGAGAGGGGAGGATGTCCAGGAGAACCTGTCCGGACTGATCAGGTCTGTTGAAGATGACCCGAACATAGATCTCCACCTCAGTACTCAACTGACCGGTGTGGAAGGTTTTGTCGGCAATTTCAAATCAACCCTCAAGTCCGGCAATGAGGAACAGGTAGTGGAGCACGGTATCGCGGTTCTGGCCACAGGCGCGGCTGAATACAGTCCCGATGAATACCTGTACGGAGATGATCCGCGTGTGGTTACACATCTGGAACTGGACCGGAGATTCATAAATGATGACCCGTCTCTAAAGGATATACGTACGGCCGTGTTCATCCAGTGCGTGGGATCGAGGGAGCCTGAAAGGCCCTATTGTTCCAGGGTCTGTTGTACCCATACCATGGAGAGTGCGCTCAACCTGAAAGAGATAAACCCTGATATAAAGGTCTATGTGCTGTACCGTGATATAAGAACATATGGGGAGCGGGAGTCTTTATACAGGAAGGCCAGGGAAGTGGGCGTCATCTTTATCAGATACTCTCTTGACGAGAAACCCCGGGTATCAAAGGGAGAGGAAAGACTGGAGATTCAGGTCATCGACCATGCGCTTAAGCGTCCCCTTACCTTTAAAGCGGACCTGCTGTCTCTGGCCTCGGCAATAGTGCCTTACAAAGATGAGACCCTGGCCCGGTTCTTCAAAGTCCCCATGAATGAAGACGGCTTCTTTGTGGAGGCACACGCAAAACTTGGACCGTCAGAGTTCGCAACTGACGGTGTGTTCCTCTGCGGCACTGCGCACTATCCGAAGCCTGTTGATGAAGCCGTTGCCCAGGCCCAGGCCGCATCCTCCAGGGCGGTTACCCTGCTGGCTCAAAAGAAGATCGCCATGAGCGGCACTATTGCCCAGGTCAACCCGGCGTACTGCAGTAGTTGCGGTGTCTGTATTGCTATATGCCCCTTTTCAGCGCCCTCGTTTCTCGATGAGGGGCCCTTTGCCGGAAAGGCCGATGTCAATCCCGTGCTATGCAAGGGGTGCGGGCTGTGTGTTGCCTCCTGCCGCTCGGGCGCCTTGAATCTTAAGGGATTCGGAGAAGAACAGATTATGGCAATGGTAAATGAGATATAAGAACAGAGCTTTTAGCTGTCAGCTATCAGCTATCAGCTAATAAGAAAAATAAAAAGGCTTTCCAAGGAATGACTCAGGAGATAAAGATGAGTGACTGGCAACCAAAGATCACAACTTTCCTCTGTAACTGGTGCAGCTACGGCGCGGCGGATCTTGCCGGTGTGAGCCGTTTCCAGTATCCCCACAATTTCAGGATTATCCGTGTGCCTTGTTCAGCCCGGGTGAGCCCCAAGTTCATACTGGCGGCCTTCCGTCACGGTGCGGATGGGGTCTGGGTGTCCGGGTGACACCCCGGAGACTGCCATTACCTGGAAGGTAATTACTACGCAAGAAGAAAGTTCGCCCTGCTTAAGGGGCTCCTGGAGCATATCGGCATTGAACCGGGCAGGCTGCATTTTTCCTGGATATCCTCGGCAGAGGCAACCAAGTTTGTTGAAACGGCAAAGACCATCACAGACGATGTAAAGGCGTTGGGCCCTGCAAAATACCTTATAAAGAAAAGGGCTGAGATGGCGTAATGCGCGAGTACACAGAGAAGATCAGGGAGACGGCAAAGAGGTTGCTTAAAGACGGGAAGGTGGACGTCTTCATAGGCTACAAGAAGGGCTCTGTTCCCATGATGAACGAACCCGTGCTAATATCTGACCCTGAAAAGACAGATCTCCTGTATTGGGACAGCAACTGCGGCCTTAACCTGTGCAACTACCTTACCAAGAGGACAGACCGGATAGGTATCGTTGCTACGGGCTGCAATTCCAGGAATATCGTTACCCATGTCATTGAAAATCAGATTAAACGCGAACAGCTCCATATCGTGGGTATCCCCTGCGCCGGAATGATAGATTACAGGGCCGTCCAAAGAGCTGTCAAGTTTCGGGAGATCCTGGATATTGAAGAGGATAACGAGCGATTCACGGTCAAGGGCGGGGATTTTGAGGAGGTGTTTGATAAGAAAGATCTTCTTCAGGAAAACTGCGCCACATGCAGTCATTGCAATCCCGTCGAATTTGATGAGATGGTGGCGGAGCCAGTGGAAGAGCCGCAAGGGGTGGAGTCCTACAGGGATGTGACCGAGATTGAAGATATGGACAGTGAACAAAGGTGGGGGTTCTTTAACGAGATGACCTCTTCGTGTATCCGTTGCTATGCCTGCCGTAATGCATGCCCTCTCTGTTACTGCCCCACATGTTTTGTGGATGAGTCGAAGCCCCAGTGGGTGGGCAAGAGTATTGATCCAATTGATACTATGACCTTTCACTTCCTTAGGGCATATCACTGCGCGGGTCGTTGCACTGACTGCGGCGCCTGTGAACGGGTCTGTCCGGTGGGAATACCGGTAAGGCAATTCACGAAAAAGTTGAATAAAGATGTCCTGGAGCTATTCTCATGGGAGGCCGGCCTGAGCCTGGATCAAAGGCCTCCCCTGGATGTCTATAAGGTCGACGATTATAATGAGTTTATTAAGTAATAAAATCGCTTTGCGATTTTATATAAAGCGGCTTTACCGCTGAAAAAAGAGAATCCACGCCCCTCGAAGATTTTCCCGCCGTTTGGCGGGGAAGAAGGACGTTGCTTTGTTTGCACCCTAAAAGGGTGTATCGACCCTAGGAGGCGATGGCTGTCTCTTCAAGACGATATCTTTTTAGAATTCCACTTGACATCGCAGTGGTCAAATATTTGGGTTTTATGCCTCTGAATCCTTTGGGATCTGCAACTGACTTGGCAAAGCCCAAATATTTGGCCACTTCCTCAAAAGGTGGTAGATATCGTCTTGAAGAGGTAGTCATTGCCGGATAAATTGCCCTTTTCAGGCAGAGCCAATTTTCTCTGACCTCCCGCCAAAATGGCGGGGATCTTCGACACTACCAAAGGACGTAGTTTTCAAGGTACAATAAAAGGATTGGTCTAATGAGTAATAAGATGTTCAGCAAGGAAGAATGGGGTACGGCCTTGGAGGGCTTGAGGGATTCCTGCCGGATTTTTGTTCCGGTCAAGGACGGGGATTTCCACAGTTTTGTCCCGTTTGAAAACGGGACTGTCCCGGATTTTGATCTGAAGAACAGCAGGCTCTCTCCTAAATCCGTTGTGTATCCCCAATCCGAGCGGATGTTTGAATATAACCTCGATCCGGATGATCCGGAAGCCAATGTGCTCAAGGAGGCGCCAAAAGAGTATCTCCCCCAGGCTATCGTGGGTATCAGGCCATGTGATGCCCATGCCTTTCAGATCGTAAAGCTCAATTTTGACAACCCCGAATACAGTGATCCCTACTGGGTGCGGCGCTTTGAATCGACTGTCCTTGTAGGTCTTGGCTGCAATGAGCCCTGTTCCACGTGCTTCTGTACTTCAGTAGGCGGCGGTCCATTCAGTGAGAAAGGGCTGGACGCGCTTCTTTTCGACCTTGGTGAAAGGGTTCTTGCCAAGGGGCTGACGGAAAAAGGAGACGAGTTCCTGGAAAATGCAGAGGTCGGAAAAGAGGCTGATGAGTCTATCCTTAAAGAGGCCGAAGGGCTTGGTAGCTCAGCCTCGGACAAGATAACAACCGACATCCCGACGGACAGGTTAAAGGAGAAGGTGGTAAACGAGCTTTTCGGCGCGTCCTTTTGGGAGGACGTTGCGTTTGCATGCCTCAATTGCGGCACCTGCACCTATCTCTGCCCCACCTGCTGGTGCTTTGATATCCAGGATGAGGTGATGGGAAAGCAGGGGGACAGGATCAGGAACTGGGACTCCTGCATGTTCCCGCTCTTTACCCTTGAGGGGTCCGGCCATAACCCGAGGAGCAATAAGTTCCAGCGCGTGCGCCAGCGGTTTATGCATAAGCTGAAATACTACGTGGACAAGTATGATAACGGGGTCCAATGCTCAGGGTGCGGTCGTTGTGTGCGTTACTGTCCTGTGAACATAGATATCCGCCAGGTGGCCGAATTGATGAACGAATATGAAACAGAGAGTGCCTAAGGTGCACTAAAGTGACTAAAGTGCACTAAAGTGACTAAGGTGCACTAAAGTTGAAGGAGTTCCAGTAGATTTTCATACTTTAGGCGCTTATTTAACAGGGAGTGTTCAATTGAAAAATCCGTATCTACCCTATCCGGTTCGAATAGATGAGATAATTACCGAGACAGAGGACAGAAACCTCAAAACTTTCAAGTTCGTCTTTGTCAATCCTGAGGATGAAGAGAAGTTCTCCTACACGCCCGGACAGTTTGCCGAGCTTTCTGTCGCAGGCAAGGGGGAGATCCCTATCGGCATAGCATCCTCTCCCACGGAAAAGGGTTTCGTGAAATTTACAGTGAACAAGGTCGGCCTGGTTACCAGTCATCTCCATAACATGAAAGAGGGCGATGTTATGGGGATTCGCGGCCCCATGGGGAACTGGTATCCATGGGAGGAGATGGAGGGTCGTAATGTAGTGATCATCGGCGGTGGTTTCGCGTTCACTACCCTTAGGTCAGGCATAGTCTATATGCTCCATCCCGACAACAGGCCAAAGTTCAAAGATATCATCGTTGTATATGGGGCCAGGAACCCCGGCATGCTGCTCTATAAGGATGAACTTGCCGAGTGGGAAAAGAGAGACGATATGGAGATGCATATCACTGTGGATGGCACGGATGATCCTGACTGGAAGTATAACGTGGGATTTGTTCCCGCCATTACCGAAGAGAAGATCACAAGCGCCGATGATGCCGTTGCCATCGTCTGCGGACCGCCCATTGTAATCAAGCTTATGCAGCCTGTCCTTGAAAAGCTGAAATTCCCTCCCGAGAGGATTATCCTGTCTCTTGAGAAGTGTATGAAGTGCGGCATAGGCATATGCGGGAGATGCAATCTTGGAGAACAATATGTCTGTAAAGACGGGCCGGTCTTTTCCATGGCCCAGCTCAAGGAGCTGCCGCCTGAATAATGATTTATAAGGCGTAAGGCGCAAGGCCCAGGGCATAAGGCCTGGATAAGCGCACTGCCGGTTGCAAAATGGAACGCTTCAAGACCTACCACACCAATACTATTTCCCTATTAATTAGTGTCCATCCAGGAACAAGGAATTCTGGATGGAGCATTCAGCGCTCAGCGTTCAGCCAATATCCTGTAATTAAAGTCTTTTGCTGAAAGCTTATAGCATGAATCCAAAAACAGGTGTTTTTGGATGGACACTAATTAGGCAATCAAGTCGGGGATGTAATCTTAAGGATCTGCCCCTGAATATGCCGGGGTCGCTTAATACTCCAATCCGGGATCTCAGCGTCCATCTTTTCAACGAAATAATCACAAAGCTCCTCAAAGGGTGACCTGACCGGGTCGGCGATAAGCACAAGCTTGACGCCCGCGCGAAACGCCCTGCGAATAAGCAGTCGCAGCTGATCGACCATACCATCCCAGAAGCAGATATCCGCGCCCATCAGGATGTCGGTATTAGTCAGGAGTCTGCCTGTCAGCCCGTTAAAATCCTTTCTCATGAAGGCAATCTCCACCTTGTTGACCTCTGCGTGAAGCTTCAGAAAAGGAAAGACATCCGGATCGATGTCAACACCGGTTACCACGGCGCCGTGCTTTTTCGCGCAGTAGATCCCGGCCAAACCCCAGCCGCATCCCACCTCCATTATCCTGGAGCCTTGTTTCATACCTCGACGCTTGAAGTAATCAATCAATCCCCAGCTCGAGGTCCAGAATTTGTTGCCATGACTGGAGGGGATATTATCTCGTTTCAGTCTGCGTACTTCCGGATGGCGTGACAGGAGAACGCGCATACCATATGCTCGAATCTCGGTATTGTATTTGTTGGCCATTCCCTCTTCCTGAATCGAAATGATTTTTTACTTATTCTTGAAAAGCCACGTCCTTCTCCTGCCGAATTAGGCGGGAGGTTAGATTAAATTGTACCCGCATGAAAATGGCAGTCTAATCCGGCAATGACCATCTCTTTAATGCGATATCTACTACCTTTTGAGGAAGTGGTCAATATTTGGGCTTTGCCAGGTCAGTTGCAGATTCCAAGGAGTTCAGAGGTATAAAACCCAAATATTGACCACTGCAGAGACCAGTGGAATTTCAAAAAGATATCGCCTTGAAAAGACAGCCATTGCCTCCTTTGAGAGACAAACTCCCTTTGGGGTACATACAATGCCGCGTCCTTCTTCCCTACCAAACGGCGGGGGAATCTTCGACGGGTGTGGATTCTTTTCCCCAAACCGAAAGAACTGGATAATCTTAATAGGCCTCCCAGGTCAAGGAAAAAGGGTCCACTGGGCTCTTGAAGGACATATCTGAATGTGGGGTCGTTTCAAAAGGAGAGAGGTTGGCATGTAATCATGTGGAATTGTTGTGTATATACATATAGAATGTGATCGATTTCAATCTGGGTTATAATCTTGCCAATGCCTTCTACTAGGGGTATATTTGCAGTTAGGGATTTGCTTCATTGAATCCTGAACATAAAGTCATGTTCGGACAAAATCCGAATATCTAATTTCTGACCGAAAAACCGATTTTTTGGTTAGGCACTTTTTTGGAGATGCACATATGGATAAAGTCATTATAGATGGAACAGAACTTTTTTTGACACAACCAGATGAGGTCCCTATGGTCTGGGTGGGACAAAATGAGCTGGTCACCCAGGTACTGGCGGCCTGGGTAGTAATAGGCGATGATGATCTGCCCCTTCACCCACGTCTGCTTGGAAAACCCGGAGTAGGTAAGACGACATTAGCCTATCATGCCGGCCGCAGCCTGAAAAGGCCTGTATATCTTTTCCAGGCCACCATGGATACAAGGCCCGAGGATCTTATCGTCACCCCTGTCATATCGGACCAGGGGAAAGTCAAATATATAGCCAGCCCGATCGTCTCCGCGATGATCAAGGGCGGCATTGCCGTAATAGATGAGGGAAACAGGATGAGCGAAAAGAGCTGGGCCTCTCTGGCTCCGCTCATGGACAGCAGGCGTTACGTGGAATCCATTGTGGCAGGGATCAAGATCCAGGCCCACCAGGACTTTCGCCTCTGTACCACCATGAACGATGATGCCAGCACCTTTGAACTTCCCGAGTATATTCACTCCCGGCTTCAACCCCGGATCTTTATCGACTTCCCGGAACGGGAGGAGGAACTCCTGATCCTGAAGGCGAACCTCCCCTTTGCCGATGAAGAGATTCTGGACTATGTGGTGGATTTTCTTCAGGCTGCCCATGAGGCAAATGAGCGCTATTCGGTGAGGGACGGCATCAATATCGCCCGTTATGCCCTGAAAAGGGTCGTTGAAAGCGGTGAAAAAATGACATCCTTGGTTCGGAAAAAGAGGCTTGCCGAGTACATGAAAGAGTCGGCATCCATGATTCTGGATGCTGTGGCAGCCGAATATTTTCAGGATATTACGGAAGACTATGACGATGAATGACCATATTGAATGGCAGAACGTTCGATTCGTTCCTATCCTGCATAACAGGATGGAATTCGCTCTTGAGGTAAGGCGTCAGTTCGAACAGTTCAGGCCAGATCATGTTGCTATTGAATATCCGGCCACCATCAGAGAAAAGGTCCTCCAGGGGATAAAAAGACTTCCCCTGCTCTCCGTGGTCCATTATGAAGAGGGTGACGGCACCTTTATCTACCTTTTGATGGAGCCCACAGACGGCCAGGTGGAGGCCATGAGACTGGCCCTCGCAAATGGCATTCCCGTCCACTTCATAGACCGTGATTCAGAGGGGTACCCCCTTGACCGTTCACCCATGCCGGACCCATATTCCGTTACAAAGGTCGGTCACTTCATATTCTGCCAGGCATATCTCCGGACTCACAGGGATGATCCCCGTTCCTCCCAGGACAGCCTTAGAGAGAAGACCATGGCCTATCATCTTCAGCAGCTCAGTAAAAAAGGTGAAAGGATTCTGTTCGTAGGAGGACTGTATCATATGCCCGGTCTCCTTGAGATGCTTGGCCGGCCCCAGACAGAGGTCATCGGAAAGAAACACAGGGAAGGGGTGGGCCTTGCACATCTTCATCAGGAATCAAGCATGGAGATTATTCCAGAGATGCCGTATCTTGCGGCCGAATATGAGCGTTACAGGTCTGATAATAGTACGGAAGAGCCGGACAGATTAAAGATTAACAACGAATTGATAAAGATAGCCAAGGAGAACCACTGGAAGAACAGCAAAGAGGATCTGTCGCGGAGCCGGATAAGGATATTAAATCGGTTTGCCAGGAACTACGCGCTCCTTTCAGGGGGGCTCGTTCCTAACTTCTACCAGCTCATCGTGGCTGCGCGCGGGTGCGCGGACGACAACTTTGCCTATGAGGTCTGGGAAAAGGGGGGTGATTACCCTTGGCAGACCGATAACCCGGGTCTGCCGGTGCTTCGCCTGAAAGGTGAAGATCTCTTTCTTGATCAGAAAAGGATAAAGTTTCATCGGCGACTTATGACCTTTCGCAGGAGGCTGGTTCCGGTCCCGATCAGGAAAAAGAAGCGGGAGAAGTACCCGGGAGAATGGAAGAGAGATTTCGAAGGATTCGCCATCTGCTCTTATCCTCCCGAGGACATAGTCATAGAGGGCTATGGCTGGCATCTCAAGAAAAGGGCGCTTGAGATAAAATCCGAGGAGAACGCCAGAATAGTCCCTTTCAACACATCCATGCTGGATGGCCTTGATATCAGACAGACCATACGGGATTGGCCCCAGGGCAAGATCTACGTGAAAGAGAACAGGCCGTTGAAGGGGGAAGTGGGTTCTATGGTAGTGATCTTTGATAAGGACCTGCCTGACAAAGAAGGCAAAGAGAATTTCCCCTGGAGAGTAACCTGGCTCGGAGAACACGACCAGGAATCTGATATGTCCTTTTACAGCACGCCGTCGGGCGAGGTCATGGACGGCCCTGGTATCTCAAGATGCCAGTACGGCGGCTTTATGCTTACCTATCCCCCAATGAGGGTCTATGATATATGGAGGGACTCCTTCTTTGATTGGACGCGGAACAAACCTGAAAAACTGTTAATGGCCGCTATTGACTACTGCATGGAAAAACATGTGGTCTATGTGGCAAGTGACCCGCCCTCAGGCTGGTGTCAGAGCATGGCGGCAAGGCTTGGGAAAAAGATTATCTACCTGCCCATTGGAGTATTCTCTCCTATAACACTGAAAAAGATCAGGCAGTTTCATGTCCTGGACGGACATCATATCAGAAAATATGCCAATCAATATATCTGATCATTTATCTGTTCAGACATAGGGGTCAGTTCTTCATTCTTGACAAAGGGGGTAATCATGAGCTATTAAGCTTTATTGTAATAAATGATAAAGTTTTAAGGAATATATATGTCTCGACCTTTAAGGATCAATTATCCTGGCGCATTCTACCACATTACATCCCGAGGGAATGAACGAAAACCTGTTTTTAAGAGTAAGAAGGATAGAGAAAAGTTTTTGGAATATCTTGAATCCGCCACATTAAGATATGATGCGGTAATTCATGTTTACTGCCTGCTTGACAACCATTATCATCTTTTACTGGAAACACCGTCCGGCAACCTTCCTCAGATTATGCGTCATATTAACGGCGCATACACCACATACTTCAATGTTAAACGGGAAAGATCAGGGCACCTGTTTCAGGGAAGATATAAGTCAATTCTTGTTGATATTGATGAATATGCCAAAGAGCTTTCCCGATATATTCATTTGAATCCTGTACGGGCGAAGATTGTTGAAAATCCTGAAGAATATAAATGGTCCAGTTATCAAGACTATATTGGCTTAAGAAGGACTCCTGAATGGCTTGCCAAGAATTTAATTTTGGGTTATTTTGGCAATAAGATTTCAGTGGCACAGAAGGGATATGAAAAATTTATTGATAGTCTGATAGATAAAAAATATGATAGTCCGTTGAACGAAACTGTAAGTTCGACATTATTGGGACCAGCCGACTTTATTGATTATATAAAAGAGTACTTTTTAAAGGATAAAAAAATTGTATCAGATATACCTGCGCTAAAAGAACTTTCAGAAAAAGTTTCTATAAAAGATATTCTTAAGAAAACAGATCAGATATTTCAAAAGGATGCTGGATTAGCCCGAAGCGTTAAGATTTATTTATGCCAGAGATATACAGGTTACAAGCTAAAGGATATAGGTGCATTTTTTGGTATTGGAGAATCTGGAGTATCACAGGCAAGTCGCAGAATAGCTCAAAGGATTGATAAAGATAAGGCATTAAGAAAGAAAATAAATAAAATTGAGCAAAAGCTCTATGTGTCAAGAATGAAGACCTGACCCCTATATTTTCAGGAAAGAGAAATGAAAGTCATTGATTTCCATATCCATGCAGGAACCTGGGATATGAACACCCCAAGTTGCCAGGAATCTATGTTAAAAATCAATCCTGATGCAGAGGACCTACATCTTTCGATTGAAGATCCCGAGTGGTTACGTGACTTTTTGATAGGAGAAGGAGTTACTTATGCGGTAATTCTGGCAGAACATGCTCCGGCTACCAGTGCTTATTGTCCATCGGAATGGGTTGCTGATTATTGCAAGGACATTGAGATATTAATTCCCTTCGCGTGCCTTAACCCTTTGATGGACCCTGAACCGGCCCATAAGCTGGTCTTCTATGTAAAAGAACTTGGTATGAAGGGACTAAAGCTACTCCCTTCCTACTGTTTCTACTTTCCGAATGATCCTATAATGTATCCTGTTTATAAAAAGGCAGAAGAGCTAAAAATCCCTGTCATTTTTCATACCGGATCTTCCGATATCAGCGGAACAAAATTAAAATATGCAGATCCATTGCTGCTGGATGATGTGGCCACGGATTTTCCTGAACTAACTATTATTATGGCCCATTCCGGCCGAGGATTTTGGTATGACAGGGCTTTTTTCCTGTCGCGACACCATAAAAATGTTTTTATGGACATTACCGGACTTCCTCCAAAGAATCTTTTAAAATATTTTCCAGAGCTTGAAAGGAATTCAGAAAAGGTTATCTTTGGCTCTGATTGGCCTGGCGTACCAAAAGGGATTAAAAGTAATATAGAGGCAATTTGTGATCTTCCTTTGAAGGATAGCACCGTAGAGAATATATTATATAAAAACTCAGAAAGAATTCTATTCGGATAACGGCTTATCTGAAAGCTTTAGCAATACTACAAACTTATATAGCCATCAACGTTTTCTAACCAGCGATCCATAAATTCAAAAGTCCATATCAAATATTCCCTTTCATCTATCAAGATTGTTTCCTTCTTCCTGCTGAGGCATCGAACTAAAGGCAAGCCTGTCAAAAAAACTTTATAAATATCCGGAATGTCAAAACATTGACTGCTAATGTCTTGAATTCAAAAAGATTACCATTAACCCACATTTTGCATTAGAGAACAGTAAACCCTTTCACCCTGTAAAGGAAGGGGTTTCCAGTGTTAACTTTTTAAATCATCAGTAATATATGGTTTTCCCAGGCCAATCT
>JAFDAM010000034.1 GCA_019313825.1 Deltaproteobacteria bacterium | reverse complement strand
TGCTTCTTGTGTTTTTGTTGATAATGAACGAGCATCTGTTGTTTTTGTATTCATGCCATTTTCATAGCACAATTACTTATAAAATGCAAACTATTTATTGCTCTGAGTAATAATCCCTGACAATCATAATTTTCAAAGATGATAATATCTGCTTTTTCAGGCAGATGGGTAGCAGTTGAGTGTTTTTTGATAAAGACGATTTCTCCCAGGGTTTCCTGATTCGCGGAGTATAACTTGCGGGAAAGGTTAATGACGGATGATTCTTCTATCGCATAGACCTTTGATGCTCCGGCACGGCTTGCCAGGAAAGAGTAGGTGCCCAATCCTGAGCCAATTTCGCAAACTATGGAATCGGGTCCAACCGCGGCCTCAATGCCTTTTTGGAATGCCTCGATCCGGGGAAGCTCTGAAACAAGTCTTCGGTAATAGGAGATCATGTTTTTGACCTGGTAATGATATAAATCAGAACAATCGTTTAAACAAATTGGGTGGGATAACAGCGCAAGTTCATTTTTTATGGGCTAGGCGTGAGCGGAAAAACCCGGACCGCATGGGGAATTACCATGCCCTGGGCCAACGGCAGCCCCGGGACCTACTGAACAGGCATTAGGTTCACCAGGTGTTCCTGTGGCTCCAGTACCGACATCACAGGCACCTGCTCCGCCGCCTGCATCAGGGCCACTGGCACAGTAAGTTATTCCCAAGGCTTGCTGAAACTCAGGTGCAATGGAATAAAGTTTGGGTGCTTCGTAGTTCTCAAGCCATGGCTTTTTATCCTTCTTTGAAGTCATTCCTGTTTACCTCGTTGATAAAAGAATTCACTTCCGGCCAAAAAGTAACGTCCGGTCGCCAGTTTAACTTTGCTATAGGTAATTTTAAACTAAGCTCATACCAGAAGTCAAATACTAATTTGGCCTGTCTGCCGTCCATCCATGAAAAGAAATGAGTAAAAGATCCAAGTAGAATGTTTATCAGATTGGCGCGGGGTATTCTCGAAATTGAAGTCTTTTCACCTTTACCCAGGACAAACACAGCCTTAAGGGGGATGGGCTCAAGACTCCATTTCCACCGATGGATTTCACCACCGGGTCGCTGCCGAAAAGGAGTGGCAAAGAGTTTATAATTATCGGAATTTTTCCGAATTATCACACCGTCGTCAGCAAGGACTTCTCCCTCTGAGCAGTGTGTGGATAAAGTGGTTTTTCCACCATCGGACGGTGCGAGAAACAGGAATCCTTCTTTTTCCCGCTTTACGCCTACACCATGAGCCAATACTCCTCCCTGCACAGAAAGGCAAAGTGAAAGCAACGCCATGATTGAATTCAAAACAGTGATATTGACCTTATTACTCCAGTGATCTTTCCTGGCGGGGCCCTGGTTTTGGGGGGGGGTATCGAGTAAAAGATAGCAATCTCCCTTATTCATGTCAGTCAGAAGAAACCCATTGTCAAAAGAGACCAGTGAGATCCTGTGCCCGGTTTTGCCCAACCTTGTAAAGAAATCGTCCGGAAGGGAAAATTCTGATAAGGAATCCAGTCTTTTACGCAAGTGTTTAGTTGGTGGTATATCGGAGGCTTTTACAGGTATCAGCTGAAAAAGGTTTTTTCTGATTGAGGTTTTTTCCCCGGCTCGGGCAGGCCTAAGAGTCTCTTCCGAGGGAACTATAATATTAAGCAGGAGATCTGATGGAATTGGTGATGGAAAATCAGCAAGTTTGCTTCTCAGGGGCATCATCATTTCGATCAGGCTTGATTGAGCCCGAATTTCTAAGGATATGCCTCCAATACTGCAATCAAGAAGCTTTTGTGATTTCATAAGGTTTTCACTTTCTATGATTATTTACGATATTTGCAATTTAGATTGTTTTTAAAGAATTCGGCACAGGGCGGAAATAGAAAAGATATGTCCCTGTAGATTATATGCTATTATTACAAATCATTCCTTTAGTTTATCGGCCGCGGGGAGTAACCGTGTGGTCGGAAAAAGATTGGAATCAAGGGCCTCCTGGCAGATCCAATGGGGAGCAAGTAGATCCCCTGTTCGCTCATAGGCTTCGGCACGGCATTCACCCAGGCATGTTGATTTCAACAGGCAACGTCCACAAACTCCCTTTAGTCCTTTGGGTAAACATTGCCTTAACTCATTTAGAAGGGGAGCGCCTTTCCATACATCCGGCAGACTATCCTCATAGATATTACCGAATATAAGCTCTCGATTGTTATGGCCTATCCCGCAGAAAGATAATTCACCTCCAGACAGTAGTCCCAGGATAGAAAATATTTGGCAGACTGAAAACGTACGGTCCCTTATTTCTTCAAAAGGCCTGAATGATATTGGAAGCCCGAAAAAAAGATTTCCAGAAAAGCTTTTTGAAAGATTTTCACGACAATACTTTGATAATTCCAGCAGTTCAGATAATGGGAGGCATTCCCCCTTTTCAGCCAATTCCTGACCCCTCCCCATGGGCTGGATGGGATTTATCTTTACGGAATTTACCTTGTATTGTTCTGCAAGAAGCAGCAAGTCCCCCAATTCATCTTTATTTTTCCGGTGTATACACATAATCAACTGTACCGGGAGTTTGTACTTTGCAAGAAGCTTGAGGGCGGCAAGTGTCTGTAAGTAGGCCCCTTTCTTTTGTCGAAAGTTGTCGTGAGTTTCTTGATTAGCGCCATCCAGGCTAATGGCTATTTCTCTTAAGTTAAGAGCTTTCAGTCTTGGAATATGTGATTCTTCAAGTAAAGTCCCATTGGTCTCAATAACCACTCTCAACCCTTCATTTTTTGCAATGTTCAGGTAATCAATAAATAGTGGGTTCATAAAAGGTTCACCGCCGGTGAATTTTATTGAATAAAGTCCAAGCTCCTTGGCTTCTTTAATCACACGAAAAAGATCAGCAGGTGGAATTTCGGCATTATTTCCATCAGGCACCATAGAGTCTTCATCTATCCTCTTATGTTGCCAGCAATGTCGGCAATTCAAATTGCATTGGCCTGAAACATAGAAGTATAGGGATCTTAATTGTGGTAGAGATTTTATTCCCATGAGAAACCTTTTATTTATTTATTATATTGTCACGCAGGTGGAACTACAGCAGTAGAATGTCCTATGTATCCGATTGCAAACAGTTCCTCAAGAAAGGTAATTAGGTCATTATGAATTTCGTCCCTGGGCACTGATGGGTATTTGTTCGAGATCTTCTCTTCTAGAAGATCAGCTGAAATTTGCCCATCGCACATTGACCAGATTATTCTTCCCATAGAATTAAGACATTTTAACTCCCCGGTTTCAGGGTGAAATAGAAAGGCTCCTTCTTCTTCCTCCCTGAACACTATATCAGGATTAACATGCAGGGGTTTATCATTTTTAATATTCATAATTTATGCCTGCTGCTAGTATCATCTCATTAATCTGATGATATTCTTTTAATATTAAACCCTTTTTCTTCAGATAAGGGCAGGCCATTACGGGAAGACTAAATCGTATAGTAACTCAATGTAATCAATATAGGTTATAAGTACATCTTTTTCAAGATGATTCATTTTGCCAAATATTATAGGTTTGCAATTGCCTGACAGGCATTATCAAGCGGATAACCATGAACCAATAAGTTACTGTTGATCTGATCACATTTCTCTGATAAGTTAATGTGCAGTTATTTCAACTCTGTATATAAACCCTAATGTTGCAAAAATCGAGGATGCCGCAAATCCCCCGGAACGGGATTTCGTTTAACTCAACAAGGCGTCAAGGGTGAAGTCCCGCCGAGGCGGGATATCATCGGCTTTCCCATCGGGTTAATAACATGGCTATTTCCCAAAATTTCAGGATGCCACTTACAGTGAATTTCACCAAGACACGGAGAAAGTTTAAAAAAACACTGGTTGTTATTGTCTTTAAGCCCGTTTTGCCATGTTATTTATGCAACTTTGGGGTAAATTTAGACGGATGATTATGCCATGGATGACAAGATCACAAACGCTATCTACAATAAGGTAGAGAATGAACCATATGCCCTGAAAATGGGCATGCGACTGGTTGAACTGGCGCCGGGCCATGCCATCGTAGAGATGGCTCCGCAGGAAGACACGGCCAATATATTTGGTATGACCCATGGAGGCGCAATCTTCTCGCTTATTGATGAGGCATTTCAGGTATCTTGTAACTCACATGGAACAGTGGCTGTTGCCCTCAATGTGACAGTAACCTATCATCAGTCCCCTGACAGGGAGAGCACGCTTCGGGCTGAATCAAAGGAGATTCATCGCACCAATAAAACTGCCACCTATGAGATAAGAGTAACTGATGAAAGAAACAACCTGATCGCTTCGTGTCAGGCAGTGGCCTATCGAAAGAGAGACAGGCTTCCGTTTTTAGACCAAGAATGATTATGTTTGATTAAGTAATTATATGAAAATCTAATCTAATTTAATTATTATATTGACATATCATTTAAAATTAATTAATTATATGTCATGCATAGGCATTAACGTCGATGATTAATCTTATAATAGAGTGCAATAAACAAAACAAAACATAACTGTTCAGGTTCAAGGCCGGAGAGCGGTCACTTGTGAGCTGTGAACTCGACAACCTGAGTAATTGAAAGAATAATAAGAATATAATTTGGAAAAAGAACTTTTAATACCTCGGAAAACCATCCTGGCCAAGGTTAAGGAACTCGCAAGGCGGATCTCTTCGGATTATGCCGAGAAAGAGCCAATTCTTATAGGGGTTTTAAACGGTGTGGTCTTCTTCTTTACTGATCTGGTCACGGAGATGACTATCCCCTCTAAGATTGATTTCATAAGGGCTGCAAGTTACGGTTCCAATACATCGTCAAGCGGATCCGTAAGATTAACAAAAGATGTGGAGATTCCAATACAGGGCAAGCCCGTTATCCTGGTAGAAGATATTGTTGACACCGGATTGACCTTAACGAAGATTGTTGAGACATTAAAACAGAGAGACCTTGAATCAATTAAAGTCTGTGCCCTGATTGATAAACTGGAGAGGCGCGATATGGATGTAACTATTGATTATTACGGGTTTCGGGTGAACGAAGGTTTCCTGGTTGGCTATGGACTTGACCATGACGAACAATATAGGTATCTGCCGGACATCTATACCTTGAAATAGGTTGGATATCTTAAACAGGAGGGCTCCCATGATCATTAAGTGCGAAAAATGCGAATCAGAATTCAACCTTGACGAAAATCTGCTTAAAGCAGGGGGCTCAAAAGTCAGGTGTTCCGTGTGTAAAAATGCTTTCACGGCCTATCCACCAGAACCTGAACGGGATGAAGAGCCTGCTCCGGCTAAGGTTATTGATGAGGCGCTTGAAGAGACCGTAGCCCTTGATTCGCTTCCTGTTTTCGAAGAGGAAGTAGGCCCTGAACCATCAGAAGGACCGGAAGATGCCTTTGATAAGGCATTTGAGGATGCCCTGGAAGAAGAGGGCATACCGGATGTTTCACTAGATGAAGCCCCTGAGCCGGGAGAGACTGCTGACCAGCCTGCCGGCATTGCAGAGGAGGTCGGCGCGGAGAAGGCTGAAGTACTTTTTGAAAGACCTGAAGATCTGGAAATACCCGAAACCGTTCCCCCTATCAAAAGACCGGGCCGCTCCCGCGTCTTGCTGACCGCCCTGGTGGTCGTCCTGGTGCTGGTGGTAGGCGCTATTGCGGTTTTTTTCCTGGCTCCGAACCTCATTCCCATTTCATCCTTAAGACCCGTGGAAAAGGAAGAGATAACCGATATGGGCGCACTAGGACTCGATATTTTAAAAGATAGTTCTTTGGAGTGTTATTTTGTGCAATCCGGAAAAAGCGGGTCACTTTTTGTAATAAAGGGGACTGTGATTAATAACTACCTCAAGAGCCGGGGTTTTATCCTTCTAAAGGGATCCATACTGAATGACAAGGGCAAGACAATAGGGCGAAAGCTGGCATACGCGGGGAACATCTTCTCCGAGAAACAGTTAAAAGAGATGCCGATGGAAGAGATAAATAAACAATTAAAATTCAGGTTCGGCAAAGATAAGATAAATTTCAATGTAAAGCCGGGAGCTACGGTCCCTTTTATGATTGTCTTTGATAAACTACCTAAGGATCCCGATCGTATGAGAGAGTTTGAAGTAGAGCCTATCAGTTCATCACCGGGGAAATAGGCTCTCCCATTATACTACCGACTGAGAAAAAACTCATGAGGGCAGGGGCCGACAGGGTTGTCATGCCCTATCTCATTGGCGGGCGGAAGATGGCCCAGTCTATTATTAAACCGGCGGTTACGGATTTTCTGGAATTCACTATCCATAACAGGGATATGGACCTGGAGATGGAGGAACTTCTGGTGAGTGAGAAGTCGCGTCTGAACGGGGTGACTCTCATGGATTCGGGAATCAGGAAGGAGATGAATGTGATCTTTGTGGCCATCAGGAAGAAGGACGGTGAGATGGGGTTCAATCCTTCCTCAGAGACCCGTATCGAGGCAGGGTATACACTGATCTCTCTGGGCAAGAGTAATGACCTTGACAGGCTGGCGTTGATCCTGACAGGGGATTAACTTTGGTTCCCCTAGGGCTATCTTCCCGTCTTTTCTATCCCAAACTCGAGGGCTTCTCCTGTTTTCATCCCATTTTCATTGTCTATTTATCATGCGATACAATAGACCCCTTCGTAGCTCAACAGCCTCGCTCCGGCACATCTCATGACAGCAATAACAGCGAATACACTCATTTTCGTCTATCAGGGCATGGCTGTCATTAACAATGGTGATAGCCGAATATATCCCGCAGGTTCGATAGAGCTTTTCAAGCGTCTTTACATCGTATTTATAGCCGGACCCGGGACTGTCTGCGATAATTGGGGTCGCGCCTTCCTGCTTCACTAATCGTGCCACGGATGCTACTAACTCGGGATGTGTTGTTACGGCCTTTTCAGGTTCCTCGGCTTGAAGGAGGTTGATCTTCAGGACTATCCTTTCTTCAGGTTGTCCTTCATGGTCCGGAAATGTGCTTTTCCTCGAAAAACTCTGAAGATAACCGGTCGGGCGCGGTTTCTAATTGCTCCGCCTTTTCTCATTGAAAAGAGATAGTAGTATAGAAATAGATGCGATGGCGATGGAGAAGATCAATACGTCATGGAACGCGAGGGGTATTGAGTGTCTGGTCCCATCAACGGCATCCATACCGCTATTGTTCAGCGCTGCCTGGTGTACGCCTCTCTGTAAAGAAAAGATGGTACCCGTAAGGGCCATGCCCAGTGATATGCCCACCTGCCTGCAAAGCGCGATCAGGGCAGATGTAGTGCCGTAGCGGTTCTTGGGAACTGTACCCATAATAGTGCTGTTGTTCGGAGACTGAAACATGCCGCTACCTGCACCAAATAAAAACATTGTGGGGATCATGAACGCGATCGATGTTTGGAGGTCAAAGCAGCGCATCATAAGTAGGGAGATGACGTTCACTATCGCACCAAGTGTGGCGAACCAGACCGGTCCGAAACGGTCTGATAACGAACCGCTTATGGGACTGAAAATGATGGAAGCGACGTTTGGTATCGTCATCATTAGCCCGGCTGATGATGTGGACATGCCAATAGCCTGAATAAGGCAGAAAGGCATTATCAGGTGAAATACCGGGTAGGAGACAAAGATAAGAAAGAGGGCGCAGATGTTGCAGGAAAAGACCATGCTCCTGAAGAGGGTCAGGTCCACGATCGGGTCCTTTGCCCTCCGCTCAATAAAAATGAATGCTATAATGCAAAGGATGCCAATGCCTATCATTGAAGGGACCAGCACGGATTGAAAAGCAAGTCCCTTGATCTGGCTTACGCCGAAGATAATGCACGCAATACCGATGGATGAGGTCAAAATGCCTAAAAAGTCTATCTTCAGCTTACCCTCTATGCCCGTATCTTTCTTGAGCAGGACCATGGTCATTATAAGCGCAAAAAGCCCGACCGGTATCCTAGTGTAATAGATAGAACGCCAGTCAAACCACTGGAGAAGTAATCCGCCGACAACAGGACCCAAAACCAGGCCGCCGGCGACTGCGATACCGATTATGCCCAGGCCCTTCCCTCGCTCCTCGGGAGGGAAGGACTCTGTGACGATTGCAGTGCCGCAGGAGATGGCCATTGCCGCTCCGACACCCTGAATGATCCTGAATGTAATTAACTGGCCTATGCCCTGGGCAACGGAACAGATTAGAAGGCCGAAGGCAAAGATGGCCATGCCTGAGGCTAAAATCCGTTTACGTCCCATCAAGTCACCTATCCGTCCTAGCACAAGCAGCAGGCTAGTGCTGGAAAGGGTATAGGCCAGAGAGACCCATATGATGGTCGTGATTCCTGCTCCAAACACCTTCGTCAGGATGGGGAACGCGATGTTGTTGATACTGAAATCCATGGTGACCATGAGAATACTCAGGGAGACCGTTGTAACCGCCTTCCATTTATAGGCGATAAGCTCAGGGCGGACGATTTCAGGTGTATGTTTCTGTATCATTGGATCTCCAAACAATATAGTTAGTGTTCATCTAAAAACACCTGTTTTTGGATTCATGCTATCAGGTATCAGCATTCATCCGTCAGCAAAAGGCATTTCATTACGAAGGATTTGGCTGATCGCTGACCGCTGAGAGCTGAACGCTCCATCCAGAAATTAAAAAAATCGGATGAGTGTCAGTGAAAGAAAAAGTCCTTGCCTGTGATCACTGAAAATCTTCTATTTCACAAGCGGTAGAGTCTGTCTGAACTCATCCGTCCCGGCCCTCTTGAGCATTTCGTATATAAAGATCTCGGTAGATGTGATGGTGACATTGTTGGCCCTTAGTCTTTCCATTGCGATCTCTTTATTGCGAAAAACACGTGAGGATACCGCATCGTCAACGACATGGACCGTGTAATCGGGAATCGTATGCAATGCGGTCTGGATTACGCAGATATGCGCCTCAACACCTGTGATAATCAAGGTGTCTCTGCCAAGCCTCTTTAGACGGTCACAAAATTCCTCCGTCTCAAAGCAGTTGAACGTTATCTTGGAGACAGGCTGAGGGTCATGGATCTCACTAAGTACTTCAGACACTGTATTGCCGAGATTCCGCTGCTCGGTAAACACGATGGGAATGTTAATGATCCGAGCGAATTTGATAAGTTTGATTATATTTTTGATACACTCATCCGCCCCTTCAATAACGGGAAGCAGTTTCTCCTGGACATCAATTACAACTAACACGCAATTATCTTTGTTTAATAAGGATGGATTCATCTTAATTCCTTTCATGAATTTATTTTTAATAAGATACCACTAGTATTTTCAGATTTCGGGAAATATCCGGTTGCCCGATAGTCTGAAAATAACATATCGAAACTCCGAACCCTCTCCATTACCCTGCCCCGGGTTGATGCATAATGTCTTTCCTATCTCCGTATGAATCGATCCGGATCTGTCCGGTGACTCATGGATGTGCCCGTGAAATGCGGCGATAAGCAGCCCCTCCCTAGACCATGCTTCAATAAATCGCCTTATGCTGACGCTGCCTACATGCTGACCGTTATATATGACATCAAGAGGCGTATTATATGGCGGGGAATGCGCGATAAAGATAAAGGGTTTGTCAATAACCTTTGATAATCCGTTCAGGTCTTTTTCAATGGTATCATCCGATGCCAGATCGATGACCGTCTTTTCCAGTTCCCCTTTTGGTGAAATATACCCTTTTATGGTTATCCTGTTGCCTTGTACATATGGCATTTCAACGGAATCCGGCTTTTCCCGGTCTTTCAGAGCAAAGGGGGTCGGCGGGACATTCATGTAACCGATAATGTCGACAGTATCAGTGAGCCGATGTTTTGATAAATGCAGCAGGTTGATAAGGCCCTTATCATGTTCTTCAAGAATTCTCCGGTGATAGATGATGTCGTCATTTCCAAGATCAAGATAGATTATGGCATCACTTTTCTGTCTGAAACCCTTGAGAGCAGGGAGAAATACATTCCTTAAATAATCCGCCTGGGCCTGAAGGATTCCGACTCTATTTGTGTCCGGCAATGGATTGGGAACGATATCTCCGCCAATGATAATGCAGTTTACGCCTTCCCTTTCCGTTACAGATAGCATGGAGAAAAGGTGACTGGTGCTGGCGTGAATATCTGAAGTATACAGTATTTTTGACAAAGCAGGTCCCCCTTGATACTCATACCTATTGCCTATAAAAAAAAGATAAGTACCTGTTATTTCAGGAACTAGTATAGGGAGCTATTGATATTATGTCAACGTTAAATCCCTTCAAAATATCAGTGTTAAAGCCTTATTGTCTATTGAGGCGGGATTGAAAATGGATCTGTTTCTCAGATAAGGTAATAAATTTTTCTTTCATTTATAATGATTTTGATATAATCTGAATAAATATGTTTTAACAGTAAATAGATATATTATTTAACAAAGAGGTTGCTCCTGATACCTTTTTCATGGGATTGAGGTCTCCCGAGATCGTGGCAGATGCAAAACCCGGCCAATTTGTTATGATTCGTGTAGGGTCCGGGATTGAACCTCTTCTGCGCAGGCCTTTCTCCATATGCGGGAGACAGGGGAATGATGTCTTTCTCGTCCTTTACAGGGTAGTGGGTAAGGGGACAGCTATCATGGCTGAAACAGAGAAAGGAGGGAGATTATCGGTCCTGGGTCCCCTTGGCAATGGCTTTGAGCTTCCAAAACCCGGACAGACAGTTGTCCTGGTTGCCGGCGGAATAGGGGTTGCACCTCTCTTTTCACTGGCACAGGCCGTGAAAGAGAAAGATATTCAATTTATGGCGGGTTTTGGCTCTTCTGATGAGATAATCCGGATGGACCCTATTAATGATCTTAATGGCATCAATATCTCTTTTTCTACGGATGATGGCACGAAAGGTCATGCCGGCCTAGTGACAGATCTTCTTGATGAATACCTGAAAAAAAATAGAGACAGAAGTGATTCGATGTCTCTTTTTATATGCGGTCCCTTGCCCATGCTGAAGAGAGTTGCAGCCATGGCCCTTGATCACAATATATCATGTCATGCCTCCCTGGAGTCGGCAATGGCGTGCGGCCTGGGGGCATGCCAGGGTTGCGCGGTCAGGTCCTCCTCACAGGAGAAAACAGAGTTTTATCATGTATGTAAAGACGGACCGGTCTTCCCGATAGGAACCATTGATTGGAATAGCTTATGAGCTCACAACCCGATCTCAGAGTAAAATTAGGCCCGTTGGACCTGAAAAATCCCGTGATAACCGCATCAGGCACCTTTGGTTATGGGAGGGAGTATAAAGATATTGTGGACCCCAATCTATTGGGCGGCATCATCCTAAAGGGACTTTCCCTGAAGCCCAGGGCGGGCAATCCTCCACCCAGGATCGTGGAGACCCCCTGCGGGATGTTGAACGCCATCGGTCTTGCCAACATGGGCCTTGATGCGTTTATGAAACAGGAACTGCCCCGGCTTCAGACCCTTGATACCGCCGTGATAGCCAATATCTACGGCCACAGTATTGATGAGTACGGGGAACTGGCAGCTGCCTTGAAAGGGGTTGACGGCATATCTGCTATTGAGGTCAATATCTCATGTCCCAATGTGGAACGCGGCGGCATGGCATTCGGGACCGATCCTGATGTCTCGGCAGAGGTGACCGGGAAGGTCGTGAGGAATACGGATAAACCGGTAATCGTTAAGCTATCCCCCAATGTGAAGGACATACGGATCATTGCTAAGGCAGTGGAGGAGGCAGGCGCCCATGCCCTATCACTCATCAATACGATTACGGGCATGGCCATAGATATCGAGACGCGCGCGCCAAAGCTGGCCAACATCACAGGCGGCCTTTCAGGGCCGGCCATCAGGCCTGTTGCGATCCATATGGTTTACCAGGCAGTACAGACAGTTGATATACCCGTGATCGGGGTAGGGGGGATAATGGACTCAAGGGATGCCCTTGAGTTTCTGATCGCAGGCGCTCATGCCGTTCAGGTAGGAACGGCGAATTTTGTAGCCCCGCGCGCGACACTGGATATCCTAGAAGGTCTCAAGATATTCTGCAGGGACAATGACGTCGCTCAGATCAGCGAATTGATTGGAAGTCTGAAGATAGCAGAATAGGTAAAATTTATTTCTTCTCAAGTTTGTCGAGCATCTTTTTATAGTATATCTGTGTCTCCTCCAGTAAAGGGGAGGAATGACCCATCATATTTAGTTTCATTATCTTGTAGTTGATCCTTTTTATCTGGCGGTATTTCTCTTTCTCATCCGGGATATTTTCAAGCATATCTTCCATCTGCCTTATCTCTTTTTTAAGTTCGAGTTCAGGCGGAAGGCAGTCAGCGTTTTTCAGAATCTTATAGGACAGGCGGAGGTCCTCGGGTATGGAGAAATAATCATCCTGTTTCAACGGCTCTCCCTGGCCCGGCAGGTTATCAAATTCACCCTTATCAGCGGCCTCTTTTATCTTTTGTTCAATTATTTTCTGGTAACCGAATATAGGCATAACATTAAGCTTACAACAGGATTCCATTAAAAACCATTATTAGCATCGCCATAATGCTATTTATGTATTCGTTTGTGAGAAAGTCAAATATAATATATCAGATTATCGGATTATGTAAAAGGTTTCAAGTCCTATGAAATCTATTCTCCTTGACAAAATATGCTCTATTGGATATTCCCACCTGAAATTATTGTAATTTAGTGGCATTATTACTCATATTATTGACCCGAGCTTTTTTGGTAGAGAGCAGCGATTTTAACCATGATTGATGAGTTAGATAAAAAGATAATAGGTCTAATCCAGAAAGACCTGCCCCTTGACCCGAGACCTTTTGCCCTGCTGGCCGATAAGATCGGAATCACTGAAGATCAATTTGTGGGGAAAGTGCAGTCCCTTAAAGAGAGAGGAGTTATAAGGAGGTTTGGCGCCACCTTACATCATCAGGAGGCAGGATTCAGTTCTAATGCCATGGTGGCATGGATCGTGCCGGATGAAAAGATAGAAGAGGTGGGAAATGCGATGTCCGCCTTTAGCGAGGTTACGCATTGCTATCATAGGCGATCCCGGAAGGACTGGCAATACAACCTCTATACTATGATACATGGTGATACTAGAGATGAGTGTTATAAGATAGCCGGGCAGATGTCAGAGAGTACGGGAATAGATGAATATGTCCTTCTTTTCAGCGAGAAGGAATTTAAGAAGACAAGTATGGAATATTTTTGAGAAATGGTTTGTGGTCTGTTTAAATTTGGAGAGGCACTATGGGAGAAAAATCCAGGATCCTGTTTGACAAGGCAAGACAGTACATCCCCGGCGGCGTAAACAGCCCTGTACGGGCAGGCAAAGCGGTTGGCGTTGATCCGTTATTCATCTCGAGGGCGGAAGGTTGTTTCCTATGGGATGCAGAGGGAGACCGGTATATCGATTACGTATGTTCATGGGGACCAATGATCCTGGGGCACTGCCACCCCGAAGTTGTCAGGGCCATTGAAGAGAGGATCTCGAAAGGGACAAGCTATGGCGCTCCCACTGACCTGGAAGTGGATATGGCAGGGATTATTATTGATATGGTGCCTTCCATGGAGATGGTCAGGATGGTGAATTCCGGGACCGAGGCCGCCATGAGCGCCATTCGGCTGGCAAGGGGCTTCACCGGCAGGGATAAAATCATCAAATTCGAGGGCTGTTATCACGGACATGCAGACAGCTTATTGGTATCGGCCGGATCAGGTGTGGCCACCTTAGGTATCCCGGGAAGCCCGGGGGTGCCTGAAAATGTTGCACAACATACTATATCTCTCTCATTTAACAGCCTGGATGAGGTACACCAGGCCTTTGATAGATTTGGGGCGGAGATAGCCGCTGTTATTGTGGAGCCTATACCAGGAAATATGGGAGTTATTGTCCCGAACATCGAGTTTTTAAAGGGGTTAAGGGAGGTCACCCTGGATAATGATGCATTGCTCATCTTTGATGAGGTGATAAGCGGCTTCAGGGTGGGACCTGGCGGGGCACAGGAACTCTATGGTGTTTTGCCAGATCTTACCTGTCTGGGGAAGATTATAGGCGGTGGTCTGCCGGTGGGGGCCTTTGGCGGCAGAAGGGAGATAATGGAGAGGATGGCACCAGAGGGGGATATCTATCAGGCAGGAACACTGTCAGGTAATCCTCTGGCCATGACCGCCGGCCTGGTGACCTTGAAAGTCCTCAGAGACGGGGATATCTATGAAGAGTTGGAAAAGAAGGGGAAGGCGCTTTTTACCGGCCTTGAAGGTGCGGCCAGGTCAGCGGGTCTGAAGGTTGTTGTCAACCGTGTCGGCTCCATGGGCTCCCTGTTTTTTAAGGAAGATTCTGTTTCAGATTTTGCTTCTGCCAAAAAAAGCGATGTCGAGATGTTTAAAAGGTATTATTCAGGTATGCTTGAGCAGAGAATTTATCTGGCGCCGTCGCCTTTTGAGGCCAGTTTCCTATCAACTGCCCACGATGAAAAGTGTATTCAAAAGACTATTGATTGCGCAGCGGCAAGCTTTAGATCCTTATAAGTAAAAGCCTATTGACTTTGAAGAAAAAGATATGATAGAAAAGTCAATTAATGGCTTATTGATTGGACTACCAGTCTTGATTATCAATGGATGATGAAACAAAAACAACCCTGAAGACATTGGGCTATCTCAGCACTGTCGGGCTGACTATGGCCCTTTCGATCGGATTGGGTGCCGTGATAGGGTATTATCTTGATAGGAAATTTGGGACAGATCCGTGGCTTTTCTATGTCTTTTTCGTGTTTGGTGTGATAGCCGCATTCAGGAATCTGTATTTGATGTATAAGCGAAGCAAAGACCTGTAGATAGAGGAAGATGGACTGGAAGACAATATATGAAGGTTTCAAGATCCGTAACTGGGCAGTCCTCTTTGTCCTGTCTGTTATTGGATATGGATTCATGAGCCATTCCAGGACATTGGGAATTATTCTCGGTGGAATAGTCGTAATTGCCAACTTTAACATCTTTCAGCATACCATCTGTCATGCCTTTTCATCGGCTGGAACAGAAAGTTTCACAAAGGTTTTAATCATTGTAAAGTATTACCTTAGACTTCTGGCACTTGCAGTAATTATTTTCATTTTAGTCACCAAGGATCTGGTTGATCCTGTTGGCTTTGCCATCGGACTCTCGACAATGGTGATTAGTATCGTTCTATTCGGAATTAGCAGAGCTTGTAAAATGAGGATTGGGGGCGCGACCTGATTATGGAACATCATTACTACTTTTTTAATGAAATTTTGGCGGCTTTAGGGTTTGAGCATTTCGGGCAATACCCGGGACATGGAATTCATTATACTCATGTCATCTATTCGTGGTTTGTTATGATTATATTTATTATCGGAGCCGTCTTACTCGCAAGGGGGATCAAACTGCTCCCTGAAAAAGGCCAGAATATCATGGAGATCATCATTGGTGGGCTTGAGGATTTTGTGGTGGAAATCACTGGACCCGAAGGGAGGACCTTTTTCCCATTTATTGCCACCATCTTTCTATATGTCTTTACATGTAATCTGATAGGCCTTATTCCTGGCTTTTTCTCTCCCACGGCCAGCCTTAATACCACTCTGTCGCTTGCTTTAAGCACCTTTATACTGACACATATCATCGGGATCAAGTATCATGGAGTCAAGTATATCAAACATTTTCTTGGGCCTGTATGGCCACTTGCTCCTATTATGCTCATTATTGAACTCATCGGGCATCTTGCGCGGGTCATGTCACTGAGCGTTCGACTCTTTGGTAATATCTTTGGTAAGGAGAAGATTCTAGGCATCCTGTTTGGCCTTGCCGGGTTATATCTGGCACCTTTGCCCATCCTGTTTCTCGGGATACTGGTCAGCTTTATCCAGGCGGTCGTATTTATGCTTCTTGCAACTATCTATTTTGCCGGTGCAATGGAAGAGGCGCACTGATTGTCTATTCCTGTAATCTTGCTTATTGAAATTCTGACAATAAGCTTTTTTACATATTATTGATTATTGTTATTTAAGGAAGAAGGCCAATTAATCTATAGAAGGGAGAGTGTTTATGTCGAAAAAAGTTCTAATCACAATGTTCGCGGTTATGATGGTGTTGGGTATGGCCTCATTTGCCATGGCAGATGACAGCGTGGCAAAGGCAGCCGGGCTGAATACCTTTTTTGGTATTGCTATTGCTATTGGTTTTGCAATAGGTGTTGCTGCACTCGGAACCGGTCTTGCAATGGGTAATGCTATCAGTGCCGCACTCCAGGGAACCGCAAGGAACCCCGAGGCAGGTGGCAAGATTATGACTACGATGATTATCGGTCTGGCGCTCATCGAGTCTCTATGTATCTATGCCTTGCTGGTCTGTTTCATGCTGCTTGGTAAGCTTCCCAAACTACAGCCTATGCTTGACGCCATTGTGGCGTCTTTTGGCGGTTAGTAACGGATAGTCTAAGAGGGCACCGGCTGTGTGCCCTCTTTTTTCTCCTTTTATGTGCAATAATTCACAATCTGACCGGGGTTTTCAGATTATGAATCTTTATTAAGTTGATCCTTTTAAAGTATTAATTATGTCCAGCGAAACTAAAATCCCTGATGCCACCATTGAACGGGTTGCCCTATACCTGAGACCCCTTGAGAAACTCATGGAAAAGAGAAATCAAGTAGTCTCATCAGAGAAATTGGCTGAGATGTGCAAGGTAAATCCGGCCCAGGTACGAAAGGATCTCTCCTTTTTCGGGGGGTTTGGAGTTCGCGGTGTTGGATACGAAGTCCATGATCTCTTGATCGAGATCAAAAAGATCCTGGCTTCGGATCGCGAATGGAGATTGGGTATTGTGGGTCTGGATGATATGGGAATGGCTCTGTTGTACCATAAGAATTTTTTGAAAAGGGGTTATAAGTTTGTGGCTGCCTTTGATTCCGACCCTCAAAAGGTAGGTAAAAAGCTTCCCATCGGGTTGGTCGTTCAGCCTGTTACAAAGATCAAGCAATTGGTAAAAGATCTGGATATCGAGATAGGTGTCATTACGACATCTCCTTCAAGGGCACAGGATATTGCGGATATCTATTTTGAGGCCGGTATATTGGCTATTCTCAATTTCTCTCCAATTCAATTGAGAACACCGGAGTGCTGCCTGGTGCAGAATGTGGATTTTACATTGAATCTTGATCATCTTGCTTATAAGCTGAGCCAGTAATGTCCGGTTATAAAAGTTTTGCTTTTAACCCGCTCGCCATTGAAAAGAGACCCCCACCGGCCATCTGTAGAATACAAATGTCATTACTGCAAAATCCTAACCGGACATTACTGAAGCTGAGCAAGATTAATTAGCACAAGACCGGATACGGCTGTTTCCGGATGAGTATTAGTTGGCAAGTGCCTTCTTTAAAAATTTACCAGTATATGATCCCTTAATCTGTTCTATCTCTTCTGGTGTTCCTGCGCCTACAAGATAGCCGCCTTTTTCACCTCCCTCAGGTCCAAGATCGATAATATAATCAGCGGTCTTGATAACATCCATGTTGTGCTCTATAACCACGACCGTACTATTGAGTTCCACCAGGTAGGTAAGAACCTCCAAAAGTTTTTGGATATCGGCAAAATGGAGGCCAGTGGTTGGCTCGTCAAGCAGATATAGGGTCCTTCCGGTATCTCTTTTACTCAGTTCCCTGGATAACTTTACCCTCTGAGCCTCACCGCCTGAAAGTGTTGTGGCTGATTGCCCTAACTTGATGTAGCCGAGCCCCACGTCTACAAGGGTCTTTAACTTTGTTTTTATCTTGGGTACGTTTTCGAAAAACTTGAAGGCCTGGTTTACTGTCATGTCCAGGACGTCGGCGATATTGGATCCCTTGTATCTTACCTCCAGGGTGTCTCGATTAAAACGTCTGCCCTTACATGCCTCGCATGTGACATGGACATCCGGGAGAAAGTGCATCTCGATCTTAATCAGTCCATCACCATTACATGCCTCACATCTACCGCCGCGCACATTAAAGCTAAACCTTCCGGGCTTGTATCCCCTCATCTTTGATTCGGGAAGCATAGAGAATAGCTCCCGCATATGAGTAAAGACACCGGTGTAGGTGGCGGGATTGGAACGAGGAGTTCTTCCTATGGGGCTTTGATCTATATTTATGACCTTATCAATATAATGAATCCCTTTGATAGATTTTACCTTCCCAATCCTGGCCTTTGATCTGTACATTTTTTGTGCAAGGGCCGGATAAAGTGTCTCATTAATCAGGCTGCTCTTTCCTGAACCGGAGACACCGGTTACGCATGTAAAGGTGCCAAGGGGAATCTCTACACGAATATCCTTCAGATTATTCTGTCTGGCCCCCTCGATGACCAGCTTTTTCTTATTGCCGTTTCTCCTGGTCATCGGGACAGGGATCTCAAGCTTCCCGGAAAGGTATTGGCCGGTTAAAGACTTTTTTTCTTTCACTAACTGTTTAGGTGTACCCTGGAAGACAACTCGGCCGCCTTTTACTCCCGCACCAGGGCCCATGTCTATCACATAATCTGACGATAGGATCGTCTCTGCATCATGCTCCACGATCAGGACGGTATTGCCCAGCTGCTTCAGGTGTTTGAGATTTTTCAGCAGCAGGAGATTATCCCTTTGATGCAGGCCGATGCTGGGTTCGTCCAGCACATAGAGGACACCGGCAAGCCCTGAGCTTATCTGCGTGGCCAATCTGATTCTCTGACCTTCACCACCGGATAATGTCGCGGATGGTCGGTCAATAGTAAGGTAGGAGAGCCCCACATTTGTCAGGAAACCGAGTCGTTCTTTCAGCTCCTTGAGGATCCTCTTTGAGATACTTATATCCTTGGGAGCAAGATCCAGGTTCTTGAAAAATTCATAGGCTCTCTCGATGGAAAGGGATGTAATTTCATTGATGGAACTCCCTCCCACCTTTACAGCGAGACTGATCGGTTTTATCCTTGCGCCTTTGCACAGGGGGCATTCCATATCGCTCATATATCTCTCGATCTCTTCTCTGATATAAAAAGAGTCTGTTTCACGATAGCGTCTTTCCAGGTTCGGTATGATACCTTCAAAGGGACGTTTATATACGTGTCTCCGGTCATCCTTCTCAAAATAGAACTTGATCTCATCATCTCCAGAGCCATAGAGAAAGAGTTCTTGGATCTTATTTGGAAGACCCCTAAAAGGAGTATAGATATCAAAGTCGTAATGCTGGCACAGGGCGTCGAGCATCTGCGAAAAATAGACTGAGTGGCGTTTTGCCCATGGGGCAAGCGCCCCTTCCCTCACAGAGATACCAGGATCAGGAACGATCAGCTCCGGGTCAAGATATCTCTTTATCCCGAGACCGGTGCATTCCGGGCATGCCCCCTGGGGATTGTTAAAGGAGAACATCTGAGGTGTAAGTTCCGGGATACTGATTCCGCATTTTTCACATGCGGCCTTCTGGCTGAAAAAGATCTCTTGCGAATCGATAACATCAATTATGGCCTGGCCCTCTGAAAGATTGAGCGTAAGCTCCATGGAATCCGTAAGACGTCGCTTTATCTTTTCGTTGATACTCAGACGGTCAACAACCACGCGGATGGAATGTTTCTTGTTCTTGTCTATGACAATATCATCGTCTAGGAGCCTTATCTGGCCATCTATCTTGACCCTGGTAAAGCCGTCCTTGCGGAGGCGCTCGAGCAGTTTGGAATGTTCTCCCTTGCGACCACCCACCATTGGGGCCAGGATCTGTATTTTGGTCTCAGTACCCATGTCCATTATCTGATCCACGATCTGTTGCGTGGTCTGGGATGCAATCTCCCGCCCGCACTCAGGGCAGTGTGGACGACCTATCCTGGCATAAAGGAGCCTCAGATAATCGTATATCTCTGTAACGGTTCCAAGGGTTGACCTGGGATTTTTACTTGTTGTTCTCTGCTCTATGGATATGGCAGGAGAGAGTCCTTCTATGTGGTCCACGTCAGGTTTGTCCATCTGTTCCAGGAACTGGCGGGCATAGGCAGAAAGGGATTCCACGTATCTTCTCTGGCCTTCCGCATAGATCGTATCAAAGGCAAGGGAGGATTTTCCTGAACCGGATAGACCGGTAATTACGACGACCTGATTTCGGGGAATATCCAAGGAGATGTTTTTCAGGTTATGTACTCTTGCTCTTCTTATCTTTATATGATCTGTTGCCATCTATCTATTGTCTTGTTTTTATCTTATTACTTTTAACCGGTTAACCAATTCTCCTGTTTTTTGCTATGCTTACGGCCATTCTGATTGCTGCCTTGAGGCTGGAGGGATCAGCATCACCCTTTCCCGCAATATCATATGCTGTTCCGTGATCCACCGATGTCCGGATGATAGGTAGTCCCAGTGTCACATTTACAGCATCTGAGAAGTGGAGGAGCTTCAGAGGTATCAGCCCCTGGTCGTGATACATGTTTACTACCGCATCGAACTGACCGGAAGCGGCCCTGGGATAGAGTGTGTCTGCGGGAAGCGGTCCTGACACGCTGTAGCCTTCGTCCATGGCCTTGTCTATTGCAGGCCTTATGATCTCCTCATCCTCTGAACCAAAAAGCCCTGATTCGCCTCCATGCGGATTGAGGGCGGCAACCGCGATTCTTGGGCGCTGGATTCCGAAATCGTCCTGAAGCGCCTTTGATGTTATGGTTATTGTCTTGTAAATTCTGTCCTGGTTCAGCAGGAGAGGGACATCTTTAAGAGCGCAGTGTATGGTGACAAGGGTTACCCTCAGCCTCTCACCGGCCAGCATCATGACATAGTCGTCCGTATTGGTAAGGTGAGAGATCAGCTGTGTATGCCCTTCAAAATGATACCCTGCCTCATTCATCAATGCCTTGCTGATGGGGCATGTGACCATGGCTGCCATCTCTCCGTGCCGGGCCATCTCGACAGCCCTGAGGATGTAATCGACCATGGCCTTTCCGCCCTCTACAGTAGGCTTACCCGGAATCATGCTTTCTTTGTTTAACCTAGAGACGGCCATAAGATCTATCTGCGATAGAAGGCATTTTGCTTCGTTTGGTTCAGAGATAATATTTATAGAAGCCTTTTTCAGCCCTCCAAACTCAAAAGAGAATGCCCCGGAATCGCCCAATACAATCGGCCTGCAGATATCGTATATCTCTGAATCAGAAAGCGCCTTCAAGATTATTTCAGGGCCGATTCCAGAAGGGTCGCCCATGGTGATGCCTATTACCGGCAGATTGCTCAAATTTGTTTCTCCAATTAGCGGATTAATGGACAGCAAGGAAACTAACCTTTTCATGCAAAGCTGTCAATCGGATAGTGTCGCCCTGATCCACCATCAAGGCATCATCTGTCCCGCTTCTATCGGGATTGCCTTCGGGTCACTCCTCCTTGCGGCGTATGTGTAAAACCGCATAGGGCCCGCCACAATGACGGCGGGTAAACATAGAGCATGGAGCCTAGTGTCATGTCAAGCTTGACTTGACGTATTAAATATGGTATATTTCTTCAGAATCTACCTACCA
>JAFDAM010000097.1 GCA_019313825.1 Deltaproteobacteria bacterium | reverse complement strand
CAGGGCAAAGAGCAGGTTTTTGGCAAACATGAGTCACGAGATAAGGACCCCTATCAACGGTATCATAGGGATGACAGAACTGGCCATGGTGACCAGCCTGGATCGCAGCCAGCGCGATATGGTCCAGACAATACAGACAGAATCGAAGTTCCTGCTCAGTATCATCAATGACATCCTCGATTCTTCAAAGATTGAGGAGGGGATGCTTGAATTAGAGAAGATCCCTTTTGATCTTGGGACGATGATGGATGATCTGGTCAATATTTTCGCATACAGGGCCAACCAAAAAGGTCTGGATATCAATTTATCTTTGGCGCAAGATGTCCCATTAGGCCTGATTGGCGATCCGGGCAGGTTGAGGCAGATACTGAAAAACCTTATGGACAACGCCATCAAATTCACTGTCAAAGGTCAGATAAATATCGAGGGCCACGTGGCCGAGGATCTTGGAGAGAGCGTCAAGATCCGTTTCTCGGTTAAGGATAGTGGTATCGGAATACCAAAAGAAAGACAGGGCGCCATCTTCGAAAGCTTTACCCAGGCAGACAGTTCCACCACCAGAAAGTATGGTGGAACCGGCCTGGGGACCACTATCTCGAAACAGCTTGCAGAACTGATGGGCGGGGAGATCGGTGTAAAGAGTGAAGAGGGTAAGGGGAGCACATTCTGGTTTACCGCCGTTTTCTCAAAGGAGGTTGTTGAGAAGGCTACCCGTGTTAGAGACAGTGAAAAAGGGGTTGTCAGCCAACGTCGGGTGAAAGGGAGCAGGAAATCAATTCAGATACTTTTGGTTGAAGATTATCCAACCAATCAGCAGGTGGCCATGAGTCATCTGAAGGCGGCCGGGTACCATGTGGATTTGGCGGAGAACGGCCTTGCAGCATTGGAGCTATATAAGCAGAAGCACTACAACCTCATATTGATGGATATCCAAATGCCTGTTATGGACGGTTATGAGGCCACTCGCAAAATCAGGAAACTTGAAACCCGAAGCAGGCAAATCGAAACTACTGATAAGACATCTGATCATCAACAACCACTATCCAGCAGCACTCAAGAACAATCATCAATCATCAATCATCAATCATCAATCAAAAGGGTTCCTATCATTGCCATGACGGCGCACGCCATAAATGCCTACAGGGAGAGATGCTTAGAGGTGGGAATGGATGACTATCTCGCAAAGCCGCTGATGAAGAGAGATCTTCTGGCCATGGTGGAGAAATGGACCGGTGGGATTATCGATGGGGAAGCTGAAACACAGATTATAAAGCCCGATTTGCAGGAACGGCCCCGGGACGGACTGCAATCCGATATCAGTGTCAATCGAGAAGCTAACATCCACAACCATCAATCCAAAATAAGGGCGCCAATAAATTTCGAGAAAGCACTAAACGAATTCGTAGGGAATAAATCGGTCCTGATGAGGGTCTTGCACGGTTTCGTGGAGAATGCCAAGGGCCAGATCGGGATCATTCGACAGTCCATAACCGACGGGGATGCTGAGAGGGTTATGGGAGAAGCACACTCTATAAAAGGGGGCGCTGGGAATCTGACCGCGGATGAGCTTTCCAGGGTTGCATTTGAAATGGAAAATATAGGAAAGTCAGGCGGCTTGGAAAGCGGAACCAAGGTTCTTAAAAGGCTTGAAAAGGAGTTGGACCGTTTAGATGCCTATATCAGTACCCTCAAATAAACCGAAAAAATTAGGGAGCACTTTTTATGAAAATTCTGGTAGTCGATGATGAACTTGTAAGCCGTGAAAAAATGGCCCTTCTGGTCCAGGATTTGGGCCATGAAGCTTTAATTGCTAAAAATGGAATAGAGGGTTGGGGGATCTGGAAGAATGAGAGACCCAGAATGGTCATAACAGATTGGATGATGCCCCGCATGGATGGGTTGGAGCTTTGCAGGAAGATAAGAGAGGCTGAAGGGAGCCAGTACATCTATTTAATGATGGTAACCTCAAGAGAGGATGTCAACGATCTTGTCAGGGGTATGGATGCGGGAGCGGATGACTTCATTACAAAGCCCTTTGTCAAGGAGGAACTGGCTGTAAGGATCAGGGCTGGAGAAAGGATATCGGGTTTTGAGACCAGAGATATTGTTATTTTCTCTTTGGCCAGGCTGGTCGAGTCACGTGATTCAGAAACAGGTCATCACTTGGAACGTATACGACACTATTCTAAGACATTGGCCATAACCATCTCCAAGTCAGATAATCCCCCCAAAGAAATAGATGGCCTGTTTCTGGACAACATTTTTCTGACCAGTCCTCTTCATGACATCGGAAAAGTAGGTATTCCTGACTATATATTGCTTAAACCGGGACGGTTTGATGATGAGGAATTTAAAATTATGAAAAGACATAGCAGGATCGGATTTGATACCCTCAATGAGGCATTGAAGAGATATCCAAAGGCGGACTATTTGTGTATGAGCGCTGAAATCGCCCTTTCTCATCATGAAAAATTTGATGGCACCGGATATCCTGATGGTCTAAAAGGAGAAGAGATCCCGCTTTCCGCACGGATAGTGGCATTGGCAGATGTTTATGATGCACTTGTCAGCAAGAGGATATATAAGGAGGCCTATCCGCATGATAAAGCCAAATCAATCATTGAACAGGAGAGAGGAAAACATTTTGATCCCATGGTGGTAGATGCCTTCCTTTCCTGCAAGGAGGAGTTCATCGAAATCTTCAAGCGGTTTTCAGAAGATTAAACCGGCTTCATCCCCTTGCAGAGGATCAGCGGAGTATACGTGAACTGCCTTGGGTCATTGAAGAATCTGACAAAATCATCAAAGAACTTTTTGTGCCCGCCCGGATAATCTTCAAAAACCTCTGAGGCCTTTGTGGAGGCCATTTCCAGTTTCTTTGTCCAGTTGAACAGGTCTGTCTCATTTGTCTCCCCGTAGATCAGATGGTGCGCCCTCAGATCCATCTGTATATCTTTATAGTCCAGATCATACAAGTAGGAATAGAGTTTTCTCCCTATGTAGGGATCAAAGTTATACTCCCTTTCCATCATGCCGACGACCTGAAACAGGATACTTTCCATTTTCGGGGGCAACTCATAATGGTTGAGACAGTTATGGTCCAGGTCCAGGAGGCAGAGATATCCGCCCGGCCTCAGACAATCCGTGATATTCTTGATGATATTTGGGCTTTCCTTTGCATGGTATTCGAGGACAAAACGAATCCAGATGAGATCAAAATTGCGCAGCCCACCACGCATCGGTTTTGTGAAGTCACAAATTTCAAAATCAATTCCAGACTCACCGCCGTATCGCTTTTTTGCCTTGCGGATCCTATCCCCTGAAAAATCCACTCCCACCACCTGACCGTTTGGTTTGACCATCTCGTGGAGAATTGAGGTTGTCTTCCCGGGCCCACATCCCACGTCCAATATCCGAAGGCCAGGTCTTATGCCGCACCAGAGGGCCTGTTCACGCACAGCTTCGGGATCGGTCTTGATATCCAACCGAAAAGCCTCCTGGTCGTTTTCCATAAGATAAGAATGTGAGTGTTGCATGTCAGTCTCTACCGAAAATGGAGAACAAGGGGATTATAACGCAACAAAAGGAAAGCCTTGCATTTGGATGATTCCCTCTATCAACGCACAAAATGCAAATGCCCTATTGTGAAAAGTTGTTAATGTTCTCACGCATAACGTTTTGAGTCAAGGAATATATATGAATTCACGCGCCGTTGCAAAACAAATTTTCTCCTTTCCTTTTAGTGACATTATCAAGAATTTACGGCCCCTTGGCGTATACTTTGTCCGGAACCTGGCCCTATTTCCTCTAAGGAAAGTCTCCTCTTGTCAATGAAACGAATACCGTTTATAATTGTTTCAAGTCATTATCTTCGGCTATGCCGGAGTTCATGACTTTGAGAGTGTTTGTATTGCCCCTCAGAAGTTGGTTGTGAATTTCTGTTATTGCATCTGCGCTACTTCATCCAAAATTCATTAATGGTTTTTGATGGGAAAAATGTAACATAGGAGGAAATAGACATGAAAATCGCCGTAAGCAGCAGTGGAAAAGATTTAGATTCACAGGTGGATCCGCGCTTTGGCAGGTGCGCCTATTTTGTTATTGTAGAGACAGATAGCATGAGCTTTGAGTCCTTTGATAACGAGAATATTGCCTTAGGTGGGGGGGCTGGCATTCAATCGGCCCAGTTCGTGGCATCCAAGGGTGCAGGAGCAGTAATAACGGGTAATTGCGGTCCCAATGCGGTGCAAACGCTTTCCGCTTCCCGGGTTAAGGTTTTTGTAGGCCAATCCGGGACGGTGAGGGAGGTTATAGAGAGGTATATGAGAGGCGATATCAAGTCCACAAGCACGCCCAATGTTGCCGATCATTATGGTATGGGAGGTAAAGCAGGTATGGGCCGTGGAATGAGTAAGGGTCGTGGAGGCGGCATGGGCCGGGGTAGAGGCATGGGAGGTGGAAAGGGCGAAACAACACCAGGTGGTTCTGGACAGAAATAAGTTCTTGATTATCCAGGATCTGAATAAAAGAGTAGATGCAATCGTGAAAGTGACAGAGACCGGGCAGGACTGGTCCCTTAGGGATAAAAGGAGTGAAGCATGATTATTAGTATTGCGAGCGGAAAAGGGGGCACAGGAAAAACGACTGTGGCCACGAATATGGCCGTTTCTTTTGGATCCGATGTCCAGATCCTGGACTGTGATGTAGAGGAACCTAATTCGCATCTCTTTATTCAGCCTACCATTGAAGAGGTTGAGACCATCACTACTCCCGTGCCCGAGGTGGATATGGAAAAGTGCAACCTGTGCGGAAAATGCGGGGAGATATGCCAGTTCAAGGCCATTGTGGTCATAGGTGAAACCGTCCTCCCGTTTCTTGAA
>JAFDAM010000096.1 GCA_019313825.1 Deltaproteobacteria bacterium | reverse complement strand
GGGAGATCAGCGAAGAGGTTATACGGCTTGGTCCGATTATCCTTGATTGGCAGGAACAGATTCACCATCCTGGAGGCTCGGTGCGTTATCGTCTGAATCTGAACGGAAAAAAGGTGGTTTATGCCACGGATATGGAGCTGAATCGTATCTTTGATTCCGATAAAAGCAGTAAAGAGGATAAAGCTATTGCCAGGGACTATATGGATTTTATTCACAATGCAGACCTCTTGATCGCTGATGCCCAGTACACCGAGGAAGAGTATCCGGATAAGGTTGGTTGGGGACATTCCTCTGTTCCCGTTCTTCTTGATGTCGCTTTCAAGTCGTACGTGAAACAGCTTGCCGTTTTTCACCATGATCCGCAACATTCGGATAAATTTTTAGATGAGCTATGGATGATGAATAGATCCAGATACCGTTCAGGTAGCAGAAAAATGGATATCTTTTGGGCTCGAGAAGGCATGACCCTCGCAATATAGTATATTACCTGAATTTTGCACCAACTATCTATCGCGGCTTTCGGCGCCCCGCTAGTATACTTGGTGCAAAATTCAGGTATTAGGAAGTAAACTTTTCTTATAAATAACTACTCAGGTTCAAGGTTCGCAGTTCACGATTGATCTCTTTCCAACCTTGAACCAAGAACCTTGAACTTAATCTGGACACTTTTCGCTTCAACTCGCGTTCCAGTTGTCAAGCCTCAACATCGTCAAAACATATCTATTTCGCCTATATGTTGCATCATTGCTGTCCAATAAAAATCGATTTTGGTCAAGAGTAATGTTGCATATGTGGTTTCCATTTGATAAAATAAAAAAATATAATGAAGGGAGCGTATGGTTATGAGAATGAAATTAAAAAAAATTATATGTACCACTGATTTTTCAGCTTTATCAAATCATGCTGTTTATTACGGCATTGCTTTAGCCAAAGAGTTCAAGGCAAAGCTTTATTTATGCCATGTGATCGATACCTCTTCAATAACAATGTATGACGGCGCTGCGTTTACATACGAATCGCAAAATGGATATATTAGGGATTACGCGAATAAGTATATTGCGCGATTGATAGGAGAACATAAGATAGATTGGGAACCAATAATCACAGTAGGCCGCGCTGCCGATGAGATAGTACGAATAGCTGAAGAGAAGGATGTGGACATGGCTATTACGGCCACCCGAGGCCGGTCCGGGCTGAAACGACTGATTCTCGGTTCTGTAACCGAGCACTTGATGCGAACCATTCCCTGCCCATTATTGGCAGTACGTGGTCCGGGACAGGATGTCACGGATGCTGCGGATCAAGAGATCAGGTTTCAACGGATTCTTGTGGGATGCGATTTTTCATCCGATTCTATCCTGGCCGTCCAATACGGTCTCAGCCTGGCTCAAGAGTTTCAGTCTGACCTGCATTTGGTCCATGTCATGCCACCAATCCACAAGGTCTTGCCCAAACATGTCATTGAGACGAGAGAGAGATTTCAGCAGGATTTCCGTAATGAACTAAATGAAAAACTCGAAAAATTGGTTCCTAAAGAAGCCTTTAACTGGTGCACTCCTGAAATGACCCTTTTGGCCGGGCACCCCTATGAAGAATTAGTCAAGTATGCTGTTGTTCAAGGCATGGATCTGATCGTTCTAGGGGTAAGGGGCCATAGTCTGGTGGAAACGATGTTTGTGGGATCAACCACGGATCGTGTTGTCCGGCGATCTCAATGCCCAGTTCTTTCCGTGCGACCAATAGTCCAAGATACGTAAGAAAGCGAAATTCAAGTCTTTCTGGTGGAGTATCCTTTGTGGCACCAACCCAGTCCGCCCCCAATTTTTTGGCCAGATCTTGATGCCCTCCGGCCTTTCTGGAAAAGACAAAGACCTTGCATTCACAATGTTTAGCTATCTGAATGGCAATATGGGCAGAGGCCCCCAAGACAAAGGAAACCTTATGTGCCTCCGAAAGACCATCCCTGGAGGCAGTGGGAAAAACGGAAAACCCTCCCCAACGAGGGGGCATATGCGTAGTAACCGAATAGGACATTTCTATTTTGCCAAGAATAGGACATTTCTAAATTGGTTTGACAGGGAATTTTAATACCTTGACAATTATGTAGATTTTAATATAATTTTTCGTTTTATTTTAACCGGCTTTCACGAAATGCCGACATTTTATAGAATTGAGTGTGAATAAGATGAATATAATAAAATCAATCGAATATAAATCCACTTCTGTTAAAGAAGGTTATACGGATTGCATACTTCAGGTGGACTTAGACTCGAACACTATTTCAATCTTGAAATTGCCTCATAATTTCAAGGAGAAGTATATCGGAGGCCGGGGCTATGCCCTGAAATTGGTATGGGACGGGACATCCGGTGAAACTCGTTATGACAGCCCTGAAAATATCTTGGTGATGGCAAGCGGCCCTCTGTGTGGTGATCCCAGGTTTCCGGGTAGCGGTAAATTTATTGTGGGGACAATTTCTCCCCTTACCGACACCTTTATTGATTCAAATATAGGCGGGCATTTCGCGCCTCTTCTGAAGCTATGCGGGTTTGATGCCCTGGCAGTTTCCGGGATCTCCAAAGAGGATGTCATTCTGGTCGTGGATGCGGATGAAGGCACCATAAGCATTGCCAAGGCCCCCTCTTACGGAGATGAGATAGACTCCGGAGGTGTCTCTTATGGCGAGAGTCTTCTGAAGGAGTTAAATAACGGTGAATTCAACGAAAATATTGCGGCGGTGACAGCAGGTATAGGGTCCTGTAACACAAGATTCGGCATTATTAACAGCCTTTTTTATGATAAACGACGCGAACGTATACGGGCCAAGCAGGCCGGCAGGGGCGGCACAGGTACGGTAATGCGGTATAAGGGATTGAAATCGGTAATTGTTCGGTCCAATCTGTCCCGGGTCAAGGCCAATAATCCCCAGGACAAGGGAAGGGTAAAGCAGGCCGGATCAAGTTTGAAAAAGGTTGTCAGTAAGATGGATCCCCAGCAGCTCAATCTTGCCGGCTGGGGAACAACCGGCTTAGTGGAATATATGGACAAGTTTCACATCCTGCCGGTTAATAACTTTCAGTATGGTCAACACCGGGATGCCGAGGCAGTATTTGCCCAAATATTTCTTGATCGTTACTTCAGTAAGAAATGGCCGGATGGTTGTTATCTTGGTTGCAACCTTGCCTGTGCCAAAGGTGCTGAGAAAGTAACACTGACCAGAGGTTCGCAGTCAGGTCGACAGGTGGGGATAGACGGACCCGAGTATGAGACCATTGGCGCTGTTACCTGTATGGGTGTCTTTGATCCCCATTTCATAATGGAGTATAACTGGTATTGCGACGAGTATGGTCTGGATACCATATCCATGGGCGTGACCACCGGATTTCTGATGGAATGCGTCCAGAGGGGGTATCTGTCCATTGACGAGATCGGCTATGATCTGACCTGGGGCAATCTGGAGGCCGCTGACCGGATACTGCATGAGACGGCCCGGGGAGAAGGATTCGGAAAAGTATGCGGTCAAGGGGTATCCCGGGCCAAGAGATGGGTTGCAGAACGATATGCAAAGAAGAGCGGTAGCGTCTATGAAAACGTGATGGAAGAGCTGAACAAGTTCGGAATGGAGGTCAAGGGCCTGGAATTCTCCATGTATATCACAAAGGAGTCTCTGGCCCAGCAGGGAGGTTACGGGTTTGCCCTCAAGGGACCACAACATGACGAGGCCTGGCTTATATTCATAGATCAGGTCCATAATGAGATCCCAACCTTTGAGATGAAGGCAGCCGCCTTAAAGTGGTTTCCGCTCATCCGTACCTGGTTCAATGCCGTGGGATTGTGTAAACTTCCCTGGATTGATGTAAGGCATCCGGAGGCAGCCAAGACTGACAACCCTGCTCAGAATCAGCCGACCCTTGAGTACTATGTCCAGTATCTCAACTCAACCGTAGGCTGCAATAAAACAATACAGGATGTATTGGATGATTCTGAGCGTCTCCAGCTCTTGCAGAAATTGATTAATCTGCGTCAGGGCAAGGGAACAAGGTCAAATGATCAGGTTCCGCTCAGGGCCATGGGGCCGGCATACTTCAATGAATATGAGGCAAGGGCCGATTATTACGCTGACTGGCTGAAAGAACAGATAGGAAAAGACGAGATTCCGGAAGATCTTGAAGAGAGGCACCGGATGATCATGGATTTGCGGCAGGAGGCATATCAGAGACTTTGTGACGTTGTTTATGAGAAGAAGGGCTATACCTCTGAGGCGGTGCCCCTTCCCGAGACACTGGAGAAATTCGGTCTGCTGGACGATAAGAGTCTTGCGCTACTAAACGAGTTCGGACTGGGATGGAAGGATAAGCTCGTATCCAATTGAATTCCCGGATAGATCGAAGTTTTGACGAATGTCATTCATCCTCAGTTTTAAGGAGTATCTATTAATGATTGTATCAGTATGCTTTCTTGGTATGCAGCGCCAATTAACTCAGACCGATCAAATTCAGGTCCCATTCTTGAAAAAGATGCGGGTGGCCGATATCTTTAACCATATAAAGGAGAACTATCCTGAGCTGTCCTTGCATGAAGAGATGGTACTGGCAACCGTAAACAAAAATGTCTCTTCCCTGGAACAGAGACTCCAGCCTGATGACGAGGTATCTTTTATCCCGCATATTGGCGGGGGATAAAATGTCCCTGATCTACCATCAAGGCGTCATCTCCCCGCTGATGCGGGATCTAAGGAGCTGCGTTGCTTGTGATCCGGCTAAGCCCATTTTTTCAAGGCCATATCTATATGAAAAAAGGTATAAGGTTTAAGGCGTACGGTATATGGGAAAACCAAACAGGATCAGTATTTTGTTCTTCTGTCTTCTGAGTTTTGCGCTTTGTGGCTTGCTCTTTAATCCCCTAAT
>JAFDAM010000033.1 GCA_019313825.1 Deltaproteobacteria bacterium | reverse complement strand
TACAGCCTAAACAACCTGAATAGTTACCATCAAAGTTCATTTAAAATAATTCATTTTTTATACGCATTCTGCCTTGACAAAACATTTCCTCATCATTATTCTATACCATAATACTATAGAATAGATTAGTATAAAATATCACCCTTGAAAGGATTGAAGGAGCAGTCATGAAATTTGTAGATAAAATAAAAGCCGACGACACCCTGGATCTTGTTTACCGTATGTGTCCTTTGCATCTTATTGAGCCGGGAGAAAGGCTTAACTGTTTGAAAAAAGGCCAGATACTGGAGATTCTTACGGATTATGACGGGGCGCTGGACGATATCCCGGAGTGGTGTAAAAAGTGCGGTCAGGAATTCCTTGGTCTTGAGGAAGATGATGACCAATACAAGCTTTATATCAAAAAGGTTAAATAAGGAGGCCGGAAATGAAAAAGGTTTATATGGATCACGCATCAGCAACGCCTGTGCGAAAAGAGGTCATTGATGCCATGATGCCCTATTTCGGTGAAAAATTCGGAAATCCTTCGACCATCTATGACATTGGGTCGGAAATTAAAAAAGATATCGATGAACAGAGGGAAAAGGTTGCAACTCTTATCGGCGCGGAGGGCAAAGAGATTATTTTTACATCTTCCGGTGCTGAGGCAAACAATCTCGCCATCAAAGGGGTTGCTGTTGCCAAACAAAAAAAAGGCGACCATATAATTATATCGGCTATTGAGCATCACTCCGTACTGAATTCCGCCAGATATTTAGAACGTACGGGTTTTGAGGTGACCTTTCTGCCAGTGGACGAATACGGCCTTGTATCGCCCGCGAGACTTGCAAAGGCCATAAGGCCGGAAACGATTCTTGTTTCCATTATGCATGCCAATAATGAAATAGGAACCATACAACCCATATCCGATCTTTCCGCTATTTGCAGGGAGAAGGAGATAGTTTTCCATACCGATGCGGTTGCAACGGTCGGAAACATTCCTGTTGATGTAAATGATCTCGGTGTGGACCTGCTCACCATTTCGGGTGTCTCTCTTGGCGCTCCAAAGGGTATAGGGGCTCTCTACTTCAGGAAAAATACCAGGCTTATGCCGCTGATTCACGGGGGAATTCAGGAGAGAGGAAGAAGGGGTGGAACAGAGAACGTGCCCGGGATAATCGGGTTTGGTAAGGCATCGGAGCTTGCAATGGAGGAACTGCCGGAAAACATGAATCACGTGCGGAAATTGCGGGACAGGCTTATCTCCGGCGTCAGTGAACGTATTGAGCAGGTTAAGCTTACAGGCCATCCCGAAAAAAGGCTTCCGGGACACGCAAGCTTCTGTGTCCAGGCAATCGAAGGCGAGGCAATGCTGATAATGTTGAATGTAAAGGGGATCTACGCCAATACCGGATCTGCCTGCGCTTCAAAGGCCTTAAAGACCTCTCCCGTCCTTGTTGCGATCGGGTTGTCTGCTGATCTGGCGCAGGGGTCCGCCGTATTCACGATGAATAGAACAAACAGTATCGAAGATATTGACTATATACTGACAGAGCTTGAACTGTCCGTGAAAAAACTTCGTTCATTATCCCCCATATGGAGGGAAAAGGCTGCCGCTTGATGGCAGAGGAGGACATAGAATGAAGCTCTCAACAAGAAGTCGGTACGGGACCAGGATGGTATTGACCCTGGCAGAGAATTTTGAAGAAGGGCCATTACAGATCGGCGAGATTGCGAAACAGCTTGATATCTCTGTCAAGTATCTTGAGCAGTTGATCATCCCGCTGAAAAAGGCAGGCCTCATTCAAAGCGTCAGGGGTCCGAAAGGAGGACATGTACTTGCAAAATCTCCTGATGATATTACCGTGGGAGAGATAGTAAAGATACTCGAAGGAGGTATTGATCTTTCAGATTGTATCGCGGATCCGGCAGTCTGCAACAATACCGGCCATTGCGTGGCGCGAGGTGTCTGGCAAGACGCGACCAAGGCAATGTATGACAAGCTAAACTCTGTCACCTTTTCCAATATGATAGAGATGGGAAAAAGCATATAAATAAAAAAATATACGCATGATACATGGTATAAGGCGCACATGGTTCATGCTTGAAGGAGGATAAAATGTATTCACAAATAGTAATGGATAATTTCTCAAACCCGAGTAATGCCGGTGAAATAGAGAATGCCGATGGAATAGGGGAAGTTGGGAACCCGGTATGCGGGGACATGATGACCTTCTATATCAAGGTGGAGGACGAAAAACTCGCTGATGTGAAATTCAAGACATTTGGTTGTGTCGCTGCCATTGCCGTATCCAACATGGTCAGCGAAATGGCAAAGGGCAAAACACTGGAGGAGGCCGGCAGCATTACAAAGCAGTCCGTTGCCGAGGCACTTGAAGGTCTTCCAAAGGAAAAGATGCACTGTTCAAATCTTGGAGCTGAAGCTCTCGCTGAAGCGATAAAAGACTACAAGTCGAAAAATTCAACATCAGAATCCGAAGCCGGTTAAATGAAGATCGAATCAATTGCCATAAGTAAAAAAAAGGGGACGCGGAAAGCTCTGGTGGACGAGATCGAACTTATTCGGGACCACGGACTTGATGGAGATGCCCACGCAGGCAAATGGCACAGGCAGGTAAGTTTTTTAGCCTCTGAAAGTATTGAAAAGGCCCGTAGTCAAGGTCTTGATGTCACGTTTGGTGATTTTGCGGAGAACATCGCGACCTCAGGCCTTGACTGGCTGAATTTGCCTCTTGGTACAAGGATAGAATTGGGAGAATCCGCCCTTGTGGAGATCACCCAGATCGGCAAGGAATGCCACAACAAGTGTGCCATATACTACCAGGCAGGTGACTGCATCATGCCCAGGGAGGGGATATTTGCCCGTGTACTCAAGGGCGGAAAGATAAGGTGTAATGACGCAATCCGGATAGTAAAAGACCTTGACCATACAGCCCAGTCCGGGAGATAACCAGCATGTCATCAATCCAGACCGAACAGAAAGTAATTACCAACGACTATGTTAATGAGCCATTTAACGTCATCAGGTGCTATAGGGGTGATTGCATAGCGAGTGAACATGAGTTGATCAATGAAGAACCCCTTACTATCCGTGTCGAGGGTGAGCCCTATTCCGTGATTATGCGTACTCCTGGTGAGGAAAACTTTCATGCGGCAGGGTTCTGTCTGGCCGAAGGGCTTGTAGACGATTTTAAAGATTTTGCAACAATAGGTTTTTGCGAAGATCTGGATCCCAATGTGGTAGATGTCAGGCTCAGTCCGGCAAGGCGCGGCAAGGTGGGCGATCTCCTGGCAAGGCGGGGTTTTATCAGCCAGACCAGTTGCGGGATATGCGGCAAGGAGATGGTTGAGGACATGTGCCAGATCATGGAACCGGTTACGGACGGTTTTTCTATCAATCTTGATGATGCAGTAAATTGTATTGATCGACTTTCTGAGATTCAGACGTTATACAGAAAAACCCGCGGGTCCCATGCGGCATTACTCCTTGACTCTCAACTGGACAATATCTCCGTTGCGGAAGATGTTGGGCGGCACAACGCCCTGGACAAAACGATCGGAAAGGCCTTTATCGGCGGGAAGCTAAAGGAGGGCCGCGTTGTGGTCCTATCATCCCGTATCAGCTATGAAATGGTCCAGAAGGCTGCCCGTGCCCACATACCAATAATATTTAGCACGTCTCGGCCTACTGCACTTGCGGTAACCCTGGGGGAACAGTTGAACATGACACTGGCCTGTGCGGCAAGGGAGGGCGAATTGATCGTCTTTTGCGGCGAAGAGCGTATTAAACGAGAATGATATGACAGAAGAACCAGATGATAGAGAGACAATAGAAAAGATCCGGAAATTAAAGGAGGCTCTGGGGGAGAGGCTCATAATACTGACCCACCATTACCAGCGTAAGGAGATCGTTGACCTGGGTGATTTCAAGGGAGATTCCTTCGGGCTATCCCAAAGGGCGGCCGCTGACAAGGACGCGCAATATATCGTTTTCTGCGGGGTCCATTTTATGGCAGAGAGCGCCGAGATCCTTTCCCAACCACACCAGACAGTCCAGATTCCCGCAATAGAGGCAGGCTGTCCCATGGCTGATATGGCGGATAGTGTTTTAGTGGAAAGGGCCTGGGAAGCGCTGGATCAGGTTGTTGGGGCAGCGAAAATCACGCCTATGGTCTACATGAACTCCGATGCCGAGCTTAAGGCATTTTGTGGAAAAAACAGCGGATTGGTCTGCACGTCTTCCAATGCACCCGTTGCCTTTGATTGGGCCTATTCACAGCGGGAAAAGATCCTGTTTTTCCCTGACCAGCACCTGGGACGTAACACTGGAAACCAAAAAGGGTTTAAACCGGAAGAGATGATTGTCTGGGACCCTGAAAAGGAGCTAGGCGGCAATTCGCCTGATGCCATAAAAAAGGCAACGCTGATTCTATGGGATGGTTACTGCCATGTGCATACGCGTTTTAGTGTGGCCCACATCCTGAGCATGAGAGAACGATTTCCTGACGCCAAGGTGGTGGTACACCCTGAGTGCCCTGAATCGGTCGTACAGCAGGCGGATGCGGCAGGGTCTACAAGCTTTATTGTTAACTATGTCAAGGAGGCGGAACCGGGTTCGGTTATTATTATTGGTACGGAAATAAACCTGATTGACCGGCTGGCACGGGAATATCCGGACAGAAAGGTCCTTGATCTTCATAATTCCCTCTGTCCCAACATGTTTAAGATCAACCTGCGAAACCTGCTGTGGACCCTGGAAAATATCGGTAAAGTGAATGTGATAGAAGTACCGGATCATGTAAAGGCTGATGCTCGTAAGGCGCTCGATCGTATGTTGGCCCTTGCATCCGCCTAGACATTGTTAAGGTAATGAGTCAAATCCTCTCCTTAAAGAGATGGGCATTATAAAACTATCTCGGTTCATTGCTGTCCAAAAAAATCAATTTTTAACAAGCGTGATCTCGGTTATGTAACGTCAGGAGTTGTTGAATATGTGCATAAAGGCACATCTCTACCTGGGTCTGCCCCGTTTAACCAAGTCCGAAGGAAATATCGATATTATCGAGGTGCAAGGGAAAACCGTTGGCGAATGCCTGGAAAATATGATCAAGGAAATCCCTGATGCCAAAAATGCCATATTTGATGAAAACGGCGAGTACCTTGAACATATCGATATATGGGTGAACCAGAACGCCGCGTACACTTCAGGGCCGGGCAGGCCTGTAAATGACGGAGATAAGATCTTTCTATTCGCGTCAAAGTTGGCTGCCTGCGGCGGTTAACGTATATGGCATTATACACTTCTTTCAATTCGCTCTGAATATCTGTCAACCCATACTAGGTGAAAAGACAGATCTTGCACTCACTGGCGTACTTCAAAAAAGCTTCGGCAGTCCAGATAACCACCCCTTCAATGAGCTTGCTCTCGTCAATCTCCATCATGTCCACGGTCATCTTGCACGCGATCAACTCGACCCCTTCAATCTGAGCCACCTCCTGGAGATCCGCAAGGCGTGGTATATTTGCCTTGTCTATTTTCTTCTTCATCATTCCCGTAGCTATAGTGGACATCCCGGGGATAGCGCCCATGACACCGGGCGGGAAAAACTTGGCACGGTCCGCGCCTCCCTTCATAACCATATTCAGGCCCATAAAGGAGTAAAAGATTTTACTCTCCATTCCCTGCCTGGCCGCGTTGATCCCCAGCACCAGGGAAGGGTATGCCCCGTCAATCGTGTCCTTTACACAGATAAAACCTGCTTTCTCTTTTTTCTCTGCCATTTTATAACTCCTTTGTATAAGATAATAGTGAGAATCATTGCTGTCCAATAAAAATCGATTTCGGACAAGAGTGATTGAGAATATATGTTAACATATTCTGAAAAATCGATTCCAGCCATATATCCCGGGTTGGAAAATCAGCTTCAGCCTGTTGCCCTTTTCCTTTCTCCGCCCAATATCTCTCCACGGGCGCTGATCACAACCTGCTCAATGGGAATGTTTACTCCTGCCCGCTCCATTCCCTTTTCAACAATAATGGGAAGGCCTGAACAACAGGGCACCTCCATCACAAGGACAGTGACACTCTTTATGTCTGCTGTTTTGAATATGTCTGCAAACTTCCGGATATATTCCTCGACGTCATCAAATTTCGGGCAGCCTACCAAGACAGCCTTGCCCTTGAGAAAATCCTGGTGAAAATTGGGATATGCTACCGGGGTACAGTCAGCCGCCACCAGGAGATCCGCGCCTTTCAGAAAGGGTGCCCTGGGCGGCACAAGCCTTATCTGCACGGGCCAGTGGGCAAGGGCGGAAACATGGCTTGTCTGACTGACCGGCTCATTCGCGGCCTGGCAGGAAGATGCCGGGACAAATTCCTGTATCTGAGTGGAAGGACAACCGCACGGAAGTGTTTCGACCTTAGGAGCTTCCTCTTTCTTTTTTGAGCTCAGATACTCTTCCACCGCCTCCTCGTCGAACTCGTCTGCCTCCCGTTCAGCTATTTCGAGCGCTCCAGTCGGGCATTCTCCCAGGCAGGCGCCAAGACCGTCGCAATACACCTCAGAGACCAGTTTGGCCTTGCCGTCCACAATTTGGATTGCCCCTTCCGCGCAAGACGGCACACACTGTCCGCATCCGTCACATAGCTCTTCGTTTATCTTGATTATTTTTCTTTTTACTTTCATGACTGCCTCCTTTCATTACTCACCACGGAGACACGGAGGACACAGAGAAAATCAAAAATTATTTCCAATTGAATATGTTAGTCTGTGTGTGCTCGTCCGCCTGGCGGGCCTGTAGCAATTTTTTCTTTCGCATACACTGTCTACAATAAAACTAACTTCGTGTCCTCTGTGCCTCTTTGGTGAATATTGTTTTTGCCAATTTACGACCACTCTCCGTCAAGAATGACTTTTCAATAATTTCAGCCAGTCTCTCAGGATCAGAGGGCTTTTCCTTTTGATTTTCCTCCAGGTTGACAATAAGATCTGCATCATAAAGGCATTTAAAATTAACCGTCTCGTCATCCCTGGGGTGATGGTGGTGCCCTACAATGTCACACACTTCATCAACCATTTTTTCAGGAGTATTTAATCGTTCCAGAATTTCCCTTGCAATTGGGGGGCCTTCCTCTTCCTGGTACCTGGCGGCCGTGCTCTGGTATTTCTTTTCCGCCTCCTTGATGCCTATATCATGCAGGTATGCAGCTGTCAGGATTACGGCCAGGTTGCCCTGCTCCTCCTTTCCTATCTGCTCGGCATGTCTTGCCACCTTTGACGCGTGGCCAATGCGTTTGAAATCCTGCTTAAAGTAACGTTTCATCTCAATGGCCACCCGGTCCTTGAGAAGATTTTCCTTTTGGGCAATGAGTTCAGGAGGAAGAGTACCGATGCATTCCTCTGCGTATTGACAATAGGAGGCACAACCGAAATCCATGCCAGGATTCAGAAAACGATGACTGCACTCCGGGCACTTTCTGGTAGTGTCATCTTTGAAAAATTCCACAACTGTTCCGCATTTCGGACATTTCGCATCAAAGATGGCATCCGGTTTCCAATAGCGGCTGTCCTGTCCCGGGCATTTCATGGAAAGCTCCTTTTTTTGGCAGGATTAACAGGAAATTTTTTTCATATTCTGTCCATCCTGTTAATCCCGTCAAATATTTTACCCTAATATAGCCTTCAGATCCTCATCAGGCGTGCTAATGGGCATAATGTTAAAGTTCTTGACCAGCACATCCAACACGTTTGGAGTTATAAACGCCGGCAGGCTTGGTCCAAGTCTGATATCCTTTATCCCAAGGTGCAGCAGTGTAAGCAGAATGGATACTGCCTTCTGCTCATACCACGAGAGAATCACGGACAATGGCAGATCGTTTACGCCACAATCAAATGCCTTTGCGAGAGCCACCGCGATCTGGATGGCGGAGTAGGCGTCATTACACTGGCCTATGTCAAGGAGCCTCGGGATTCCACCGATATCCCCAAGGTCCTTGTCAAAGAACCTGAACTTGCCGCAAGCCAGAGTCAGGACCACACAGTCTTTAGGGATCTTTTCAACGATCTCTGTGTAATAATTCCTGCCGGGCTTCGCGCCGTCACAGCCCGCGACCAGGAAGAAGTGCTTGATGGCGCCGGCTTTTACAGCGTCGATCACCTTGTCCGCAACTCCCATTACCGCATTCCGCCCAAAACCGACCATAACAGAGCCCTTATCCGTATCCTCTTCAAATCCCGGCATTGCAAGGGACTTTTCGATTGCAGGCGAAAAATCCTTGTCGGCAATATGGGTTATGCCGGGCCAGCCCACAAGGCCTGTAGTAAAGATGTTGTCTTTGTAGGAATCCTTTGGTTTCTGGATACAGTTGGTAGTCATAACTATGGCACCCGGAAAAGCCGCGAACTCCTTGCCCTGGTTCTGCCATGCTGTACCGTAATGCCCGTAAAAATGATCATACTTCTTAAGTTCAGGATAACCGTGACAGGGAAGCATCTCGCCGTGAGTGTATACGTTTATACCCTTTCCATCACTCCGCTTAAGAATCTCTTCGAGATCTTTCAGATCATGACCCGAAACCAGGATGGCCTTACCTTTTTTAGCGCCCAGAGGCACGGATGTTGGCACCGGATGTCCGTAAGTACCGGTATTGCCGGCATCAAGCAGTTCCATGGCCCTAAGATTGATCTCACCGCACTTGAGGACCAGGCCTACCCAGTCCTCCAGGGTGAGGTCGCTGTTAAGTGTGGCAGCCAAACCCTCATGTATAAAAGCGTAAACAGAATCATCTTCCTGACCCAGTATCCGTGCATGATCCGTATAAGCAGATACACCTTTTATACCAAAAGTCAGTACATGCCGAAGGGATAGTATATCCTGATTCACATCAGGATCAGATTTGAGCCCCACCGGCTCTCCCTGTTTTACTAGTTCATCCAAAGTATCCGCTGGTTTAAAGGTCGCCGCATCTTCCGTAAAATCTGTTTTACCTCCGGCAGTTCCTACTTTATCTTTGAGAGCGTCCCTTAATTCCACACTTCGGTTTATGAGGCCAATAAACCGGTCTGGATCAAAATCAACGTTAGTCAAAGTTGAAAAGATGGCCTCGCATGTAAATTTGTTTACATCCGGATCGATCACTCCGACCTTTCTACCTTCAACAGCATAGAGAGACAATCCTTTTACAGCATGGATCAGCAGATCCTGCAATGCCGCCACCTCCGGCTGTTTGCCGCAAACGCCTATCTTTTCGCATCCTTCGCCTTTTACTGTCTGCTCACATTGATAACAAAACATTTTCTTCCTCCTTTGCTAAACTGTTTATGGAAAATTTTGTCTCGTTTGATTTTCTCCAGTTTTACACTTTGAAGCAGACTCTCTGCATTGACTTAAGTCAAAAAGGAAAAAACTGATTTATGACTTATCATTGAAACTCCCCGCTTTTTGTCGGGAAAATATAGTCAGTGGACTATGCCCGAAAATTGCAAAGCTATCCGGTAATGGCTGTCTCTTTAAGGCGATATCTACCTGCTTGTGAGCATGTGACCAAATATTTGGGTTGTGCAAAGTTTATAGCAGCAATTAAAGCTTCGTTGAATACACCCCAAATATTTGGCCACTGTGAAGTATAGTGGAATTCCCAAAAAGATATCGCCTTAAAGAGACAGCCATTACCTCCTTTTCATACCACAATGGAGTAAGGACAAAGCCACGTCCTTCTTTCCCGCCAAACGGCGGGAAAATTTTAGATGGGCCCGGATTATTTACTTTATATGTGCGTAACAACAAGATCCAGGGACTATCTTTTTTCTATGACGATACGGTCGGCAAAGGTATCAAGAAAATGATAACCGGAACCTCCCGCAGCCAGTACATCCAAAAGTTCATACGGCCTTGTTATCCATACACCACCAGTTACGCTTACTCCACGCTCAAAGAGGGGTTCGGGCAGCATGCTGGCAGTGGGTCCCATAACAGTGATCTCAGCATCAGGCCTTGCAGCCTCAAGGATCCTTTCCAGGGTGGTGTTAATAAGGGTCACACCGGTTATGACCAGGATATCCGCCCTGCCGATGATCTCTTCAGATCGTTCAGGCGGAATATAATGCTCCAACTCTTCTCCTTTGAGTGTCCTCGGGTCCTGTTCCAGCACCCACCAGGTCCCGCCCCTTTGTTTCAGTCTCTGAAGCACCGGGACAATCGCTCCAACCACCGCAACTGAACTCCCCTCCGGCATCCTGACCGCATCAAGGGCGTCCATCTTCATCTTAATATCGTATCGCTCCTGCCAACCCTGAGAAAAGCATGTACTGCTCAATGCATTAAGAACGGCAATGGCCGTTGCCCTTTTCAGGATCTCCGGGGATGAAAGTTCGGAAAGGGCTTCTTTCGCGCTCATCCCTTGAATCTTTGCAGGATTCAAGATCCTGCCGGCCGAGCTGGGGCAGCATACTGCTTCGGGGATCTCCTTGATCGGGGTGTAGCATATCCCTCCTGTCCCGTTGGACAGTCGGACTCCCGTAAAAAAGACCCCTATTACTATTCGTTCCATGGTGATGTCTTCAAGATCGTCACCCAACCTCTCTTTTACAAGCTCTGCCGCTTCATCAAGGATTGCCATATGTCACCTCCCTGCCAGCCAGTAAACTCCCATTTTCTCAAGGATCTTGCCAAAGCGCTCCCCTTTCTTGCTGTGGTGCTGAAAGTGGTCAAGACACAGTTCAACCACCTGCAACAGCTCGTCCAGATCATGAATCCCATACAGTTCCGTTTCTTATAAAAAAGGGTACTCTTGATATGGCCTCTTTTGCGTCTTTTTCCCATACCATATTTCAAATATCTACCTTTCTCATGTGAATTATATATTATTATAATCATCCTGCTCTTATATTCCTTTGACATAGGTCAAAAAAGGATGATATTTTGCAAAAAATGGAGAGTTTATGGATAAAAGTCTAAATATAATATCTAACTCCTTTCTTTTCAAAGGACTTCCCGAAAATCAGCTGAAAGAGATCGAAAATATTACTGTCGAGAAGGGATACGAGAAGGGTGAAGCGGTCTTTTTTGAAGGTGATGAAGCCAACGGTTTCTATCTTGTTGCAGACGGAATGGTGAAGGTCTTCAAGTTGTCATCAGAAGGCAAGGAGCAGATCCTGCATATCCTGGGACCGGGAGAACCGTTCGGTGAAGTTGCGGTATTTCATGGGGTTAAATTTCCCGCGAATGCGGAGGCACTTACAAAGAGCAGGTTCATCTTTCTGCCGCGGGACGTCTTTGTGGAACTGATATCCTCTAACCCGTCACTTTCGTTAAATATGATAGCGGTCCTTTCATTGAGGCTGCGTCAGTTTGCGATACAGGTTGAAAATCTCTCCCTCAAGGAAGTCCCGGGCCGCCTTGCCACATACCTGATCTATCTGGCAGAAGAACAGGGTAGCGAAGATTCCGTTACCCTGACCATTTCCAAGGGACAGCTTGCAAGCCTGTTGGGCACTATCCCTGAGACCCTTTCCAGGATATTTGCTAAGATGAGCAGTCAGAACCTGATTGAAGTGAAAGACCGTACAATAAAACTTCTGGATCGCGAAGGGTTGGAAGTGCTATCGGAATTTGGGAATATTAATCCGGGTTAAGAAGGGTGTGGATGCCACATGAACTTGGTTTTTTCTGTTTACTGTTCAACCTTTAAAGTCACATCTTTTAGGCGTGTCGAAGGTTCCCGCCTCTATCGGGAGGTCAGAGATAATTGACGTTGGCTGAAAGGGAAGTCTAATCCGGCAATGTCAATCTCTTCAAGGCGATATCTACTACCTTTTGAGGGAGTGGTCAATATTTGGGTTTTGCCAAGTCAGTTGCAGATTAAAAGTAGTTCAAGGGCATAAAACCCAAATATTTGACCACTGCAGAGACCAGTGGAATTTCAAAAAGATATCGCCTTGAAAAAATTGACATTGCCTCCTTTGCTAGACACCCCTATTTGAAGCGTCTACAATACCACGTCCTTCTCCTGCCAATCCCCTATTCTCCCAGCAGTTTTTCAAGATTTTCCTTCGCAAACTCTATGGTGGGATCCAGTTCAAGCGAAAGTTCATAATAACGAAGCGCGTTCTCCTTATCCCCCATATCCCTGTAATTGGAAGCAATGTTGGCATAATCTATGGCAGAGGACGGATCCAGCTGGAGGACTTTTTTGAAGCAATCAATGGCCTTTTCATGCTCCTTCAGCTTGAAATAGCAGAAGCCCATAAGGTTATATACGTCGGTCCGCTCTGTATCGTACTTTTCAGCCTCTTCTAGTGCCTTGAGCGCCTCCCTGTATTGGCCCAGATCCTTGAGGCAGACACCCATATAAGAGTAGATACTGGGTATATCCTCTTTATTGGGTTCAAGACTCAAGGCCTGATTCAGAGAATCAAGGGCAGTGTTCGTATCATTCATGGTCAGATGAGATGTCCCGAGGAAGAACTTGATAAAGTATTTTCCCGGCATAAGGTCATTCATCTTCTTTAGCTCATGAACGGCCCGTTCCGGGTTGTCGCTTTCGGCGATCAGCTTGGCGGAGAACATGGCTACACTGGTATTGGCGGCTCGCTCCCTGAAGTGGGCGCCCGGAATGATCGTATAAAATGCAGGGATCTCAAGCCTTTGATGCATGGTGTTTATTACAATTACCTCCATCCCTATACTGGAGAGGGCAGAGATACAGTTCTCCACCTCGACTCGGATATTGTTGTCTGACAGGTTCGGCAATCGGGTAATATCTATCTGACTGTCATGATTGATGATAAAATCAGCCTCATCAAGACTGTTAAATTTAGGCAGACCGCTTGCCACGTAATTGGAACTGCTGTTGAAATCCCCTGCGAGCTGGGCCACCTCGGTAAGCGCCCTGCTCAAGGCCTTCTGTGGATCAGGGGTAGTCCCCGCGGTCCATACGATCTCGCTTTTTGCGGGGAATGTGGTCGGGTCATAGGCAAGGGCACCAATACTGGGGATTCCCGTGTCGAGGGAAAAGTCGGTAATAAACAGCTTGACTCCCGCCCGTTCGTATTTCGCGATCATCTCCAGGACCAGCGGATCTGTCACGGATTTTACGTTAATGGAGGGAATACTTAACCGATTCCGGCTTACCAGTGATGAGACATGCCTCTCCACAATCTCACAGATTCCCTGGCTGAGAGCCTCCTCAACACAGTTCCCGGCCGAGGGGCCGTTAAACTCATTGATCATATAAAACCAGTTAAAGGGCACAAGGATTTCTTCCCGGCGTGTCAGGTTATAGGCACGGGTCCAATTGAGGGGAAGCCTTGAAAAGATCTTTTCGGCTATTTCCAGTTCCCCGGTCTCGTCGTGTACAGACCTGGCAATATATTCAAAGGGCAGGGCTTTGTCTTTCAGGTTCCTGTATTCCTCGGTAAAGAAATTCTCGGAATTCTTGCAGAAACTGAAAAAGCTGAATCTCTCTGCCAGCTCCATGACCGCGCTGGCCTCTGCCTGATTCGGGGTGCCCCCTTTCCCCATCTGTTTTTTGGTTCCGATAATCTCCTCTGCGTCTCTGCCGCACAGGCTGAAATAGACCGGGATATCCAGCCTGCCGTTATCGATCCTGATAGTTTGCTCTAGGATATCAAGACCTACTTCCTTGAGCTTATCTTTGAAACGTTGAACAGTATCTTCAGGGGTGCATATCTTATCCTGATCCAGAGTGTAACCCTTAAAGGCATCCTTCATAATAACTTTATAACTCATCCATCTCCTCCTAAACTGATCCTAAATACAAGTAAGAATAATTAATAATGCCGGAATCGTACTTCTCACAATTCCGGCAATGTATATTGACTGCACTTTATTATTTACAATTATCAATTTCAACATCTATGCCTATTCCCCTATTCAGGCTTCCGGTGACATAGCCCTCAAGGTCCACGGCAATGTGTAGAAATCCTATATCCTTAAATTTTGCAATAATTTTTTTCTTCAAATCCTGGTCAATTATCATTTCTATTTCAGAGGGCTCCACCTCGATACGAGCCGTGTTTCCGTGAAACCTGACCCGGTATTGGCTAAATCCATTTTTTTGCAAAAATGACTCCGCATCTTCAATCATTCGCAGTTTCTTCTCTGTGATAGGGTCGCCATAGGGAATTCTTGAAGCCAGGCATGCCATGGCTGGTTTGTCCCATGTAGGAAGGCCCATCTCTTTGGATAAAAAACGTATTTCCTCCTTATTGATCCCGGCCTCTAAAAGTGGCGCTATCATCCCCATCTCATTGGCGGCCCTTAATCCGGGGCGATAGTCACCCAGATCATCACAGTTTGTCGCATGGGCCACATGCGCGAGTCTTTTCTCCGATGCTATTTCAAGAAGTTTCCGGGAAAGAGACATCTTGCAGAAATAGCATCTCTCAGGATTATTGGCCAAGAAATCCGGATCATCGGATTCATCCGATTGGAAAACAATGTGCGAAATGCCTCTTTTCCTGGTGAACTCTATTGCCTCTTCCCGCTCCCTGGAAGGGTATGTGAATGAATCGGCAGTAGCTGCCACAGCCCTGTCTCCCAGGACTTGATGGGACACGGCAAGAAGAAAAGTGCTGTCCACACCACCGGAAAAGGCAACAAGCACAGAATTCAATCCCTTCAGGTGTTGGATCAGCTTTTCCTTTTTTAAAACCAAGGCTTTTTCAGCCATGTTTTCCCCTTTTCCCCGAACACAGCAAACAGTTGATAACGTTCAAAAGTGTATGCACAATCATTTTTAGAATGAGAGTAGAAAATCTGGCACTATTTTTTGGCCATGCCAATTTCTTCAAGACGATATCTACTCCCGTGAGAGGATATGGCCAAATATTTTGGGGTTTAGAAAGGAAGGTGCAGATTCCTAAGGGCTCAGGGGCGTAAACCCCAAATATTTGGCCATTGCAAAGTCCAGTGGAATTTTTTTTGAGATATCGTCTTTCAGAAACAGGCATAGCCTAATCTTATAGTGTAATGAGGATTTTTATTGCGTGCATACACTTTTGAACGTTATCAAACAGTTTGAGCATTTAATACCACAGAGTGGTATGGCTGGCAAGTCTTAAAAGTCTATTAAATGAGTTGCAGAGTCTGCAGAATTTATTAATTATCCTTAATTAGCCTCACCTCTATCTGTACATTCCATTAATATAGGATAACAGCCGCCCGCTTCGTCTTGTGGAATGCCGTTTCCCAGCGCATAACCAAGTTCGACCCTTCAAAGAGATCCCCACAGCCCCTTTCCAATCGTAATCTTGGGTTAATATGCTGTCCAATAAAAAATTGATTTTGGACAAGAGTGATTTATTATGATTTTAATACCCCATACGCTTGCGGCGGGGTTGTTGATTTATTCACGCTTAATTTGATGCACAACAGCTTGCCCCGCCACTTTGGTTTTGGATGAGGTCCTTAAGAATTTTATCATAATAGACTACCTCTGCAAGGGTCTTGGCATTTGTATACCAGGAAGCGAACAGCTTCTGTTTTTCAAAGTCACTGGATGCCCCGGCAAGTACCCTATCATCAAGATAGTTACCGATCAGGACCCTAATGCTGAAATTTTCCTTAAAATATTCATACCCATATCCGGCTTCCTCCAACTCATTTCTTAAGGCGTCCTCACTTTTCCCGCTTTTTTCTATCATCCTTTGCATTTCCCGCTCAACGGTTCCGGTATCTATATCATAACCCGATCTATTGATCTCCTGCAAAAAGATACCTTCATCTATCAACCTCGAGACGATTTGAACCTTCAGGTTGTCAAGAAGCGTGGCCCCTTGAGGACTTGAAAAGACATTATCTCCATAGATCTTTTCATATTTTCCGTTTAATCCATTATTGAACAGGTTCACACATATTTCATCTCTGAGCAGTTGCCCTAACCGGGACATGTCCATCATTGCAGGCCGCCTCTTTAAGTATTGAGTCTTCTGCCCCGGAAAAATTGTCTTCCTCAATTAATAGTCCATCGGCGACCCCCAAAATCCTCTCTGCATCCCTGCCGCAATCCAGACTGTGGGTTACCATTATGATGGTCATTCCATCCCTGTTAAGGCCGCTGAAAAGGTCCATTATCCCCTGGCTGGTCTTGCTATCCAGATTGCCCGTGGGCTCGTCGGCAAGGAGAATTGTCGGATTGTTCACGATAGCCCTTGCAATGGCTACGCGCTCCTGCTCCCCGCCTGATATCTCACCAGGCAAGCGTTTCTCCTTTCCGGATAGGGATACATGTGCCAGGGCATCCTTTGCCATAGCCAACTTCTCGCTGGACTTTATATTTACGGTTGTTAAGGGAAGCATGACGTTTTCCGCCACAGTTAAGTAGGGGATCAGGTGAAAACTCTGGAATATAAAACCCAGAAATTCTCGACGAAATTCAGCCCTATCGTCCTGCCCAAGGGAGTAGACATCAATATCGTCCACCACATATCTGCCGCTCGTGGGACTGTTTAATGCCCCCATCATTGAGAGGAGTGTGGATTTTCCGGACCCGGATTCTCCCATGACAGCCACAAATTCGCCCTGCTGGATCTCAAAGGTCATACCCTTTACAGCCAGAACAGCCGCATCGCCCTGTCCGTATTGCTTAACAAGATTATCTATCTGCATATAGCTCATGATTTTCTCCTCCTATAGGGTCCTGAGAGCTTCATTGGGGTCGAGATTGCCCGCCAGAAAAGCAGGATACATGCTGGCAACAAGTCCCAAAATGACTGCTGCAGACAACACACCTCCTGCAATCAAGGGGTCAAAGGCAACCTGCACTCCCGCGCTTTCCGTGAAGAAGGGGAGGATAAGTTTTGTGGTGCCAAGACCTGAAAGATATCCCAGAACACCGGCGATTGCCGAAATAATGGCTGCTTCGAAAAGGACCAGACGGATCACATGACTTCGCCGAAAGCCTATGGCCCGAAAGATCCCGAACTCCGAAGTCCGCTCCCTCACACTTCCCATCATGGTAACAAAAACTACCAGTCCACCTACAAACATGACTAATAATGACAGTCCGTAGGCAAACTTATTAAAGTGTCCCAGGGTCTCCATGCGACCCTTTACGACCTGCTTGATCGCCATGACCTTGGCGCTCGGAAGCGCTTCGGAGATCTGTTTCACCATTTCCTCTATAGGGCATGCCGAACAAAGGGCAGCGACCTCTGCCATGGAGATCCGTCCCTCTTTATTCAATATCGTCTGGGCCGTGGCGAGGTGTGAAAAAATGATATGGTCATCCTGTGATCCTGTTGATTCAAGAACACCGGAAACGACCAGACTCCTCCCGTTTGCCTTAAACATATCCCCAATACCAATACCAAGGATACGACTCGCCTCTGCGCCAATAAGGACTTCATTCTCCCCTGGGTATTCCCCTTTTATTTTCCACCATGGCCTGAGGTATTGGGTTACCTTAAAATTGACTCCTGACAACAGGACATTCCGATTATTTACCTTCAGGGGACCAAGAACCATTGGACCGACGGCCGCCACGTTTGCGGCATTTTTGATGTTTTTAATCCTTTCAAGGTCATTCTGCAGGATCTCCTGCATCTCAAATGAGATACCCCCAATGGATATTCCTCCGTAGTTGAGGGAAAGATTCTCCGTTTTTGGCACAATCATGATATTGGCCCCGTACTTTTCCAGCTTCTCGTTAATATCCCGGCTCAGTGCATCCACAAGGCTGATGAACGCAACAACAGCAGTAACGCCAATAAGAAGGCCGATAAGGATGAAAGAGGCCTTGGCTTTTCGACGTCTCAAATTACTTAATGAAATATCGATCAGTTTCATTTTCAACCCCTTTCTGAAAAATTAAAATACTGTCTTCCCTCAAGAATATCCGCCACCTGAATGACAAGATCTCCGCCTTCAACCTTCCGATAAAGTGGTGCGGGATTACAACCTCCCTTTACTTCGTTCACCTTCACTGAAGCAAAACGTCTGCCGCAATTTCGGCATACCATATAATCTCCATCCTGGTAGTAGCCCTTGCCACTTGGCCAACAGACATCGCAGGCATCAAAGGCGGCCCGGATCACCCCGTCTGAGCTCTTCAAGACAAAGTATTTAATCAGGACGCCATCATCGGCTTCAAACTCGAAATGCCTTGCCTTGCCGTCATTAAATAATGCCGCAGGACGTGTGACAAAATCCGTTTTGGATAAAGCCTGTACGCTTTGCCTGTTTCTGTTGAAAACAAAAAAAGCAATTATTAGGCTTATTAAGCAGACAGCAATGATAATAAAAGGCAATGATCCTTTTTTCTCTTCAGTTTCCTTGGCTGCCGACTCTTTAATACCGTGTTTTTCTTTAAAGGATTCTTTCCTTGCTTGAATATTTTTGCTTTTTTTAGACATGAGTCCTCCATGTGAGATTTATATGGGAATTTATATCCATCAGTTTCTCTTGAATCTCGAGATATGTAATCCATCAGTATAAAACGCGCTCAGCTCAGGAAATACGGATCAAACAGGTATCTGGCTACATAAACAGTCTTCCGGCAAACGCGACCAGTGATTCTCAATGGAATTGCCTTGGGAATCGAAGGTCTGATTGCACAAACCACTGCAACTAACGGTGTTTTTTAAATAAATGGAATTGTGTGCCGGGTTGTCGCAGACATGGATATGTCGTCGAAACCGGGCCGATCTGTCTAAAAGAGGAATGAATCGTTTTGGAGATATAATGGAATTGGTGCTGCCCTGGCCTTCAGTGGATACATGATAATGCTAAGATAGGATTGGCGATCATTGAGACTGTTTTCCCAAATGACAGATGCCAGCGCAACCGGCAAATACCGGTCAGAACGGTCAAGTGATGTAATCAAACCCTGGATCTTCTCAGGCTCCGGGGCCTGCTCCATTTCACAGCATGAAGACATACCCTCCCCGTGACATCCGGGAACCTTGGAATTGGCATTCACGACAGGCTGGGAGCCATGGGCCATTTGAGGCATCTTTAGCATGTGATCAACCCCAGTTTCCATGGGGAAGTGTGATGGGGAGATCATGCTGTCCTGATGAATCATTTTCCCATTATTATTACAGCAACTTCCCTCGCAGATGTCCAATGCCGGGGCAGCAGTAACAGACAGAAAGGAAAGGATTATGGCCCCTGCAAGGATTTTATATATGGGTTTTCGAATCCGCATAACTCTATTGCCTCTAAATGATTCCGGTAACTATAAAGATATTACAGGGCTTTGTCAATATCCCTTGGTGGTATTAATAAAGATAACTTTTAAATCCGGTCTCATGGTTTACCGGTAACATGGATGAATCCCATTGGGGTTTCCTTCCGAAAGGGGAAATACCTTTTCTTGAACCAGAGGGCCACATTTACCAGACTGATCAATGTTTAGTCTGGATATCCATAAAAATTTCCCCTCTTCTTGCATGTAAAACTTAATTTTTAATTTCTATTCGAAGGAGCAGCCTATGGGAGTTTGCTTTGACTAATCTGGCTGGCGAATTCTCCCGGATCGTTCACAGGCAGTTTGCAAGTCCCCTTTTCACATACATATACAGTAGTCTTGCCTCCCATGGCAATCCTGTCTTTCACAAGGGGGACGATGCCTGAAAGCTCTTCTATTGATTTCCCTTCGCTGGTGACAATCAGAATCCGGTTCGGAATAAAATGTCTTATAAGCTCCTTAAGGAAGGGGCCGGCCTTCTCTTCTTCTCCCTCAGGCGTTACAATAATGATCTCCCTGGGTCTGTCCATGAAAAAATCGAGGGCCAGGAGCATCTCTGAAAGCGCGAAAGGATTAGGTGTTGAACCGCCCAGAAATGACCTGAGGGCTTTTTCAGAACGGCTATGATAACTCGCGTCTGTTGTGAATTCACCTAAACGAAGTAGATTCAGTACGGCAATCGAATTCCCGGACGGCACAGCTCCGTCATGGATGGGCTTTTCCCGGGCGATCAGCTCTTCATGGTCATTGCCTGTCATGAAGAACCCGCCCTGTTCCCTGTCTTCATAGTAGTTTTCAAGTATACTATCAAGCCCTATCGCCTTTTTGAGCCAGGATATTTCATGACTTGCCTCAAAGAGATCAAGGAGCGCGGCGATAAGAAAGGCATAATCATCGAGGAAAGCTTTGTGCCTGAACTTTCCCTCGCTATAACTTCGATACAGCCTTTTCCTTATATACATGTTTTTCAATATAAATCGCGCGGCTTTTCCGGCCAGCTCCGTGTAACGAGAATCACCAAGTACGAGTCCGGCCCTGGCAAAGGCCGAAATCATCAGGCTGTTCCAGGCTGTCAGGATTTTTTCATCCCTCAAGGGCGGCGGCCTGCGGCTTCGGGCCTTATACAGAAGTGTCTTTGAATCCCCTAGGACCTTTGCTAATTCCTGCTCAGTGATTTTCAGGGTTCTTGAGACAGAAGCAGCGGTTTCAGGGACGTTCAGGATGTGTCGACCTTCAAAATCCGGAATCAACCCTACTGAATAGTATTCCCGCGCTATTCTTGCCCGGTCTTTTCCCAGTGCGTCCCCTATCTCATCAGAGGTCCAGGTAAAAAAGTAACCTTCTTCCATGTGTCCGTTTGGCGCAAGGCTGTCCGCGTCAGTCGCGGAATAGAAGGCGCCTTCCGGCGATGTCATCTCCCTTTCAACATAGCTTAGGATCTCCCGAACAATGCGCTTAAAATCATTATTCCCGGTCGCCTGGTAGCCTTCCAGATAGGCCATTACCAGGAGAGCATTGTCATAGAGCATCTTTTCAAAATGGGGCACCAGCCATTTCTCATCAGTGGAATATCGGTGAAAGCCGCCTCCCACCTGGTCATACATGCCTCCTGCCGCCATTTTCCTAAGGGTATGATCTGCCATGTCAAGGAACCTTTTATCATTAGTGCGCCCGTAGTGCCGGAACAGGAAACGTACAGGAAGGCTGCTGGGAAATTTTGGGGCACCCCGTATTCCGCCATGGGTCGGGTCAAAATTATCTTTATAAAAATCGGCGGCCTGGCGAAAGACATCGGCGCTTGGCAATCCATCACCAGATAGGGGAGATAGCTGCTCCCGGATTATTTCAGTCAGTTGCCGGCTGGATTGCAGGACTTCTATATTGCGGGAATGGTAGGCATCCCTTATCTTCTTAAGAAGTGTCAAAAGGCCCATACCCGAACCCCGATCACCGTCTCTTGCCGGGAAATAGGTGCCCCCGTAAAAGGGTTTTCGGTCCGGGGTAAGAAAGACGTTCAGCGGCCACCCTCCACGGCCTGTAAGGGCCTGCACGGCGCTCATATAGATGGCATCGATATCGGGCCGCTCTTCACGATCGATCTTGATGGCTATGAAATGCTCATTCAGACAGGTCGCGATCTCCTCATCTTCAAAGGATTCCTCTTCCATCACATGGCACCAGTGACAGGTTGAATAACCGATACTGACGAGGACCGGGCGATTCAATCTATTGGCCTCCTGAAAGGCCTCATCTCCCCAGGGGAACCAGTTTACAGGGTTATGTGCGTGCTGCAGCAGGTAGGGACTTGATTCCAGGAAAAGCCTGTTGGTATATTTTGCCCACCCATCCGAACTAAGATGCTTTGTCCTCGGTTTATAAGCCTTCCCCCTTATTTGCCTCATTTGTTCAAATTTATCCATGAGATTATCCTCAAATCCCTTACATCGGGCAGGGATCTAAACCGTAATTAATTCACCCTGTGGTTTAGGATGAGCAATGAAAAGGTTTTACCGTTTTTAGCTTTTTAAAGCCGCAAAAGATCTTGTTGTCCTATTAACATAATTATCTTTATCTAAGGATACAAATTTTTTCAGAGGAATACCTGAAAACCAGATATAATGAACTATTACAATCCCTGCTGATAAAAGATTGTAGGTTTTTCTCCCAAATAGTTGGTAACGTTCAAAAGTGATGGCATGAATATTTAAACCGGGTAAAATAAAAGTCAGCCCAATCTCCGGTCATGCCAATCTTTTCAAGACGATATCTATTCCGTTCTTTGCCTGTAGTCTGATTTTTAAGAGTTTAAAAAAGATTTTCCCAATTATAACGGGACATTCTGCAAT
>JAFDAM010000032.1 GCA_019313825.1 Deltaproteobacteria bacterium | reverse complement strand
CTAATACCTTGCTGGTGCCCAGTGACAGACCAAAATCCTTTATCCGCATTGATGATGTGGAAATTAGATGGTGGATTTGGGCATTCCGTCCGCCTGTCGAAGATCCCGGTTTATTAGTGCAAAATCCTAACAGGACATTACTGAAGCAATACTTAAATATTCGGGAAAATAAGGGGCAATTCTTTAATTCACTCCGGCATGATTCCTGCTTAATAAATGATGAACCTGGATTGTAACGAATCAGGTTCAAGGTTCAAGGGTTCACGGTTCAAAGTGGGAGAGTAAGTCTCTATTTTCATGCATCATTTATATGGTCTGTTTAAAAAACCACATTCTGACTAATTCAATATAGATCGGAGATTCATGTGCGTCCCATAGTAACCCTCGCCGGAATAGACGAGGCCATATCCAACCTTAATTACAGCAATGAAAAAGCACTAAAATACAGGCTTATTCACGCTATCAGGGAATTTTATCCTAACGATGAGTTAGTTGAATCCATCACTGAAATTAATTCGGATGAGCTGATCAAACTGCTCTGGGATACCGGGGATGATCCTGTCGTTATCAGGAATAGACGAAAAAACCTTAGCAGCATCAGGTCATCCATTAATACAGATCTGAACAGACTTTATAAGGATGGTAATAATTCGGAAGGTATAAATATCGGACCTGCTAATGTTTTTGAAATGTCCGACGAGGCCAAAGACGAAATTCTCCAATCCTTTACATACAGTGCTAGAGGAGAGAACCCGATCCCTATGGGGCAAATCATGGAGGTGTTAAAGGTTGTTAATGATTTATTAACTGATCCTGATGGTATTGCGGATGGAGATGATTCAGATGGCTTAAAAAGGCTGGATCAGTTGAAAGAATTGGTCCTGGGTCTGTCAGATCAAGTTGGCCTTGCAAGTACAGAGTCTTCACAAACAGGTCCTGAAACAGTCATGAAAATAGGCGGTGGAGGCGAGGCAACTGGGGGTGCCCCTGAAACGGAAGAGGTTGAGGTAGATGAGCCTGAAGATGAGGATATTGAAGAAATAGAGCCGGAGGACGAGCTTGAGGAGATAGATGAGGATGAAGATCTGGAGGAGATCGAAGATGAAGAGCCGGAGGATGAGGATATCGAAGAAATAGAGCCGGAGGACGAGCTTGAGGAGATAGATGATGAAGAACTGGAAGAGGTTTTAGATGAAGAGCCAGAAGATGAAGGACAGGAGAAAGAAAAATCTTTAGAAGATCTGTTAGCTGAATATTCTGAAAAAGGATATGAGGGAGAGGATGGAATAAAGAAGGCAAGGCTTTTAGCGGATGATTTTAATAGCGCACTTGCGACTATGGATAGATATTACAATCAATATATCATGATTCCTGAAGGAAAATATATAGTTGGAAGTAAATATCCCCAAAATGGGGAGAAACCTAAGCAAAAAATCCATTTGCCTTTATTCTATTTTGGAAAATTTCCTGTCACTAACGCGCTTTTTGAGGTTTTTGTAGAGCAAACTGGATATAAGACAACCGCTGAAAAGGTTGGATACGGTACGGTTTATTTTGGGCGTTATCAGAAGGTAGTAGATGAAGAAACTGGTCTGGAGACGTTTAACTATAATTCTTCCCTTTCCAGCAAGATCGTGAAGGGAGCATGCTGGTATCAGCCCCTGGGACCTGGAAGTATGTTGCATAATAAAAGAAGTCATCCCGTGGTCCAGATCAGTCGGGATGATGCAATGGCATTTGCGGCGTGGACCGGAAAGAGACTGCCGACTGAAGATGAATGGGAGGCAGCTTCAAGAACTGCAAAAGGTTATAGATTTCCATGGGGTAAAAGATTTGATAAGAGGTTATGCAATAATGAAGAGGCTTATATCGGCGATACAACACCGGTTGATAAATATAAGGAGTACGCAAATAAATACGGAATCGTTGACACAATAGGAAATGTATTGGAATGGACTCTGGACAGGGTTGAATCATCTATAGACACATATCTTGTTAAGGGCGGAAGCTGGATTTCGGGTAATGATGTGTGTCTATTCAGTCGTTTTCAATCAGGATCAAACGCCACTTCAAATATGCTTGGATTCAGATGCGTTGCATATTAATGAATCAGAGGTATCATCCGGCATGAGTATAGTTAACCATCTGATAGCCATGATGATCGGGAGGGTTCAGGTTACGGCAGAATAGTTTCCGGCATACTTAAGATGTATGAGAGCAGCCTTTATCATCTTTTCCTGCCTCTGCCTTATCGGCATATGCCTGTCAATGGCAAGGGGTAGATTAAAACCCGAATCGCAAGCGTTAGACGGGATTGATTAAGATTTACTTATCTTAGGTGAATGGACTTTATCCCTCCAACAGCCGGATTCCCGTTACTCGATTGCGGCAGCTATCTTTTCGGCGGTCTGTTTGATAGCCTCCATGTCGCCCTCCTTGAGCGCCCATTGGGTTATGGGGAGCGCGGGACCTTCACTGCTTCGCGGGACCAGGTGAAGATGATAGTGCATCACCACTTGGTTTACTCCCCTGCCGTTCAATTGAAGCGCAACCACTCCGTTCGGGTTCAAGACGTCCTGCATGGCCTGTATAATCTTTTTAGAGGCCGAATGGACTGCGGCCAGATCTTCGTCCGGGATCTCCCACAGGTTTTGGGAGTGTCTTTTGGGGATTATAAGGGTGTGTCCCTCGGCAACAGGGTTGATATCTTCAAATGCCAGGACCTTGTCGTCCTCATAGACCTTGAAATACGGCATCTCTCCCTCTACCATCTTACAAAAAATACAGTCCTCCATATCATTCCTCCTTTCATTCCAAGCTATCTTATAGTTTGATTTAGAAAACCCTGTGCTCCGGTCGTATCGAATCGCCCGTATTGCGGGTTACAGAGTCAGCGGGGTTACCTTTTGAGGAACTGGTCAAATATTTGGGGTTTGCCAAGTCAGAAGCAAATTCCAAATAATTCAGGGGCATAAACCCCAAATATTTGACCACAATAGGGTCTAGTGGAATTTCTAAAGAGATATCGTCTTGAAGAGACATCCATCACCTCCGATTGTTGATATACCCTTATTAAGGTATAAAAAGATCTGAGTTCTTCCCTCGTTAAATTACGACCGAATTCTATATTTTCACAAATTCTATGTCGAGGTATTTAACCGTTAATATGGGAGATCATTCAGGAGATCCTTTAAGGGTGACAATTTAGAGTCTCTCAGTTCATCAAGCAGACGGTTAAGTGATCTGACCGCCGGCGGAATATAGGCTTCAAAGTAAGTCTTTCCTTGCACCTTGGTCAGATATGAAAAGGCGCCAAGGATCTGAAGATTTCTCTGTATGGCCAGGTAAGGGTAATACCTTTGAAATGGATCCAGCCAGGTGGGTTGATAATCCTTAAGGAGCAGCAGATATATTTGATAGATCTGCTCCCTCTCATGGACGGAGAGATCTGTATAGGGATCAATAAGGAGGGATGCAAGATCATATGGAAGCGGTCCGAGGCGTCCTCCCTGCCAGTCAAGGATCCCCATTTTGCCATCATATATCATGATATTCCTTGACTGAAAATCACGGTGTAGAAAGTGATGGTTGTCAAGCCCGGAAGAGGTCTCGGCCAGATGATCAAACGGTCCTTCCAGTTCCGGCCAGTCCTTTTTCATGCCAAGGTAATTACTTAGAAAAGCGTCCCTGAAATAATCCGTCTCATTATGACGCATAACAGATCGGTCATACCTTTCTGTCTGATAGCACCATTCTGTATTAAAACCCTGTGATCCCTCGATCTGTAATCGGAAAAGGATCTCCAACACTTTTTGATAGAGGGAGATTCGATCCTTATGGGGAGAGACCTCATCCTGAAGGCTTCTATCGCCCATATCCTCCATGATAAACCATCCTTTTTCGAGATCGAACCTGTGTATCGCAGGAAGCGGCAGCCCTTTTTGGAAGAGATGCTTGCCGATCATCAGGTAGGCCAGATTTTCCCTCCTTAGATGTTCACTGGCCGGAGCATTTTCCATGGCGATAAATGTTGGGCTGGATTGAGAGAGGATAATGCGCCTGAATATTCTCGTGGAACCATCACCGGCAAGGGTATGGAATGAAATCTGTTTTGAAGGAAGACCTCTGTCTCTTAAAAAGGCTCCAATAAACTCTTTGATTGGTGGATCCGGCGTCATCATTACTTCCCCCCGCCCGTTTCGTCTTGTGGAGTGCCGTTTTCCAGCGCTTAAACATGTTCGACCCTTCAAATCCAGCTTTAGCGGGACAAGTCCCTTTCCAATCATAATCTTGGGTTAATATGCTGTCCAATAAAATCGATTTTGGACAAGAGTGATCAAGAATATATAGATGCAATATTAGGGTATGAATCTTGCATTGTCTATACAATTCGGATCAGTATATCTATCAGTTATTAAAAGGATTTGACATGGAAGTCTTTGTGGCTCGACAGCCCATCTTTAATAAAAATAAAAAGATCTATGGTTATGAACTCCTTTTCAGGGAAGGGATGGCCAACTACTTTTCCGGGATAGACGGGAATATAGCCAGTTCCAAGGTCCTCTCCAACAGTTTTTTTAATATCGGTATTGAGAAGATTACAGGGAGGAAGATGGCATTTGTTAACTTCACCAGGGATCTTCTGCTTTCCAAGGTGCCGCTGCTGTTCCCCAGTGAGACAATGGTAGTAGAGGTCTTGGAAGATGTGGAGCCTGAAAAAGATGTAATAGATGCATGCAGGGAGATCTCCATGCAGGGTTATAACATTGCATTAGATGATTTTGTTTTTCAGTCAGAGATGAAACCATTGATTGAAATGGCAAAGATCATAAAGATCGATTTCAGATCATTATCCCTTGAAGCTATAGCAACATGCATAGAAAATCTATCCCATTATGGCGTCAGCCTTTTGGCTGAAAAAGTTGAGACCCATGAAGAGTTAAAGACCGCCATGGACATGGGATTTGATTATTTCCAGGGCTATTTTTTCAGCAAACCCGAGATCTTGAAAGGGAGGGATATATCAAGCGCCCAGATGAATCTTTTGGAGATTATGGCGGAAGTCAATAAGTCTGATTTTAAGTTTCGAAAGGTCGAGGAAATCATAGCGCGCGATGTGGCCATATCTTACAAGCTGTTGCGATATATTAATTCAGCGTATTATAGAAGGGTCAGCGAAATATCTTCCATTAAACAGGCAATAGTTTTATTAGGTGAGCAGGGAATAAGGAGTTTCTTATCCCTTATTGCCATGACAAAATTGGCCCATGATAAACCGGATGAATTGATCAGAAGTTCAATCATAAGGGCAAAATTTTGTGAAACAATTGGAAAGAAAGATGGCTCCGGCGTTAATCCATCGGAGCTTTTTACTCTTGGACTGTTCTCATCAATCGATGCCATCTTGAACGATACTATGGAAAATCTCATGGAAAAACTGCCGCTTTCTGAAGGTTTGAAGAGTGCCCTGATACATGGAGAAGGCGGTTTAAATGATTATCTGAATCTTGCCATCCGTTATGAAAAAGGCGATTGGAAAGAGGTATCGGAGCTGGAGGTACTAATGGGACTGAATGAAGGAGATCTCCCTGACTGCTTCATGGAGGCCATAAGTTGGGCAGATACCTTTACAGCACTTTAATAGATCTCTTCAATTAAATCATTGTCTACCTCACTAGAGGAGGTAACAATACTATCGGTTATTTTTATCCCCTTATTTACTCTAACGTTATCCCAAAGGATTGATCTGCTGATCTCCACATCCTTTTCTATATAGGTATTTTCCCCTACTACCACCCATCCTTCAAACTTGACGGAGGAATCCATTTTGGACTCAGCGCCAACGGAGAAGGATTCTTTATCCAAATCCAAGATCTCTTTATTTGCCCGAATATAGCTGTCTACGTTCCCTATATCACGCCAGTAGTGGCCTTTAGCAAGATAGGCATTAATAATGGTTTTATTGGACCGGATCAGCCTCCTGTAACAATCGATGATATCTGAATATCCCGATCCTGGAATATAGGATAGAAGATCGGGATCCATGATATGTATACATGTAAAGGCCAGTCTTCCAGGCGCTTTATTTGGCGCGATGTCAATAATTTTTTGGTTGTTGTCAATTCGTATCTGGTTAAAAGGTTCATAATCATGAAGGGCTAAGGTGGCTATGCATCCCGATTTTTTGTGATATTCATAGACATTTCCCAGATCGATATCGGTCAGGATGTCGCTGTTGATGACTATAAATGGCTCATCACCCCAGAAATCGGACGCGTTCTTTATGCCCCCTCCTGTACCCAGGATCTCCGGTTCGACCAGCACTTCTATGTCCATCCCAAAAGGCCTTCCTCCATTCAGATAATCCAGGATCTGCTGAAAGTGATGGTGGGCGTTTACCACTATACGGGTGACACCGTGAGTCTTGAGATAATCGATAGTCCTTCCGATAATGGGTCTGTTAATCACAGGTATCAGGGCCTTGGGCTTATTCGTCGTCAGAGGCCGCAGCCTAGTGCCGAGGCCGGCTGCAAGAATCATGGCTTTCATGATGAATATTTATCCTTTTATGTGCAAAACAAATTTATTTTATTGCATTTACTCTTCACTGATTATACATGTTTGTCTGTGTAGTCAACAGGAACTTCGGTTGGATAAGTCTATAATAAACCTTTAATAATGGGAAGGTCCTTAATTGAACACAACTCTTGAACTTTCCGAAATTAACAGAAGAATAGGACAGCTATTCATGGCCGGCATGCCGGGCCCTCACCTGGATGAGGAGACAGAGGCCTTGATCCGGGATTACAATATAGGGGGGATAATCCTCTTTTCCCGTAATATCGAGGACCCGGTTCAGGTGGCAAGGCTCTGCCGTGACATACAGGATGCCTCCGTAAAATACCATGGATTTCCCATTTTTTTGGCTGTTGACCAGGAAGGAGGCAGGATAGCCAGGCTGAGGGAACCTTTTACCCAATTTCCCGGTAATGCTGCAATAGGGATGGATGACCTTCCGGTAGAAAGGGCGATAGAGTTTGCCCTTACAACGGCAAAAGAGATGAGACTTGTGGGTCTTAATATGGATCTTGCCCCGGTTGTTGATGTCCGGAGAGGTGAACCGGAGAAGCATCTTAAAGACAGGATATTCGGGGAAGACCCTGACAAGGTTGCTCTGTTGGGAAGGACTGTCGTGAAAACACTTCAGGAAAACGGTGTCATGGCCGTGGCAAAACATTTTCCAGGCCTGGGCCGCGCGGATCTTGATCCCCATCTCAATCTGCCCAGGATTGAATTGAGCAAGAAGGATATGGAAGAAGTCAACCTTCCCCCTTTCAAGGCAGCCATTGATGAGAAAGTCACAGGGATCATGACATCCCACGCCATATATCCTGCCCATGATCCTGATCTCCCGGGTACGCTCTCTCCCAAGGTCTTGACCAGGCTGTTGAGAGAGGAAATGGGTTATAAGGGATTGATTATTACGGATGATCTGGAGATGGGGGCCATAGCCCTGCAATGGGGTGTCGCTGAAGGAGCGTTGGCTGCTTTTGAGGCAGGGGCGGATTTACTCCTTATTTGCGAGCATCATGAGAATCTTTTAAAAGGCATGAATCTTATCAGGACCAAGTTATTGAAGGACGAGATATCGTTTCAGCGATTAATTGATTCGAACAGGAGAGTGGTAAAGGCCAGGTCCAAGTTCCTTGGGCGCAAAGAGGATATCACTCTGGAAAAGGTGAGAGAGTATTATATGTCGCCAAAAAAATAAGAACGCAAAGTGACTACCCGTGAACATTGAACCTGATAACCTGAGTAGTTACAAAGGCATGATAAAGGTCTAACCGATCTTTTCCCGATCTTCCCGCCGCCTTAGCATGACCCTTCGATCACCTTCTTTAGGAATCCTTTCCCTGCCTCTCAGCATCAGGATGACAATAAGTCCGAAGATCAGAATAGCCTGGAATAACCCTAACAGCGCCTCGGTCAGTCTCTGGTTCATGATGATAAGGGCGCTCACACCCAGACATGTGGAGATAACAGAGATAATAAACACCGCCTCCTTGCGGGCAAAACCCATAAAGAGCAGTCTATGATGCAGGTGATCCTTATTGACACAGGTCAATAGATCAAAAAAGTTTCTTGCCTGGAAGTTTTTAATCCGCGACAGATTGATATATACCATGTCAAAGATTAGTACGCCGAATATGAGGATCGGCGCGGTAAGTGAAACAAAGTGGCTGGTGTTCGACCATCTTCCCAGGACAGCCAGGCCTGCAAGGGTAAACCCTAAAAAGGTACTGCCCGCATCCCCCAGGAAGAGGTGGGCTGATCTCCCGAACCTGAAGTTATAGGGAAGGAATCCGAAACAAGAACCTACCAGGGCTATTGCAAGCCAACCCAGAGCCGGCTGATCCGTTTGAAAGGATATTATACCCAAAAAAGTGGCGGCTATGATTGACATGCCTGCTGCAAGACCGTCAATTCCGTCAAAAAAATTCATGGCATTGGTCAGACCCACGATCCATAATACTGTAATCGGAATATTAATGGCCGGCGCCCAGGACGCGCGATAAAAGAAGGTGAGTTGAATGTCTCCCAGAATGATTACCAGAAGAGAGATTATAACCTGCAAGATAAATTTCAGGAGGGCCGGTAAGGGGCGGATATCATCCCACAGGCCAATTATGAAGGTAAGAGTAGCTCCAAGCAGCAGGATCTTCATCCCGGGAAGATATATATTATTCAACAAAAGAGATAAGGAAAATGCCAGGTAGACGGCCAGACCTCCGAGAAGCGGGGTGACATGGTCGTGTATCTTTCGCCAATCGGGTTTGTCAAGGATATTAAATCTGTGAGCTGTCAGGCGACAGAATGGTGTAAAAAAATAGGCCGCGACAAAGGAGAAGATAAGGATGTACAGCCACCTGAGGCCTAGATTGAAATAGATTTGTTTAACCGAAGGGTAGGACAGTAACAGAAGGAAAATACCAATAACGGTCTGCCATATGATCTTAGCTGCCAAGTCGAATCCCCTTTCTGCTTAGACATTCATTGTATACCTTATTGATCGATTTCACCATCACTTCTGCGCTGAATTGATCTGAAATCTTCTTTCTTCCCTCTTTCCCCATCCTTTTGCCAAGTTTTTTATCGCTTAATATCTTTTTCATGGCGTTTAACAGCCCCCGCGTATCTCCTGGTCCTGTTAAAAAGCCGTTAACACCATCTTCTACAAGATCCGGGATACCGCCTACTCGGCTGGCCACAACAGGCTTTTCCATGGCCATGGCCTCCAGCAGGACCCTGCCCATGCCTTCAAAAAATGAGGGCAGGACAGCCACATCAAAGGTCGCTATGATCCCGGAAACATCAGTCTGAAAGCCGGTAAACAGGACAGAATCAGACAGGCCAAGCCTTTCAACCAGATTAGTGAGATCGTCATAGATATATCCTTCGCCCACGATAACCAGCCTGGCGTCCTTTATCTCTTTTTTAAATTCTCTAAATGCCTCAATCAAAACGGCATGGCCTTTCCCTTCCCAGAGTTTGGAGACAACTCCTATGACCGACTCCTCCTCTCCAATGTTCCAGCTCCTTCTGATCCTCTTTTTCTCGGCATCAGCTACCGGACGAAACTGATCCAACTCGATTCCGCTATAGATTTTGATGATCTTATCCTCATCTACTACCCGCTCTTTCAAGGCCCAGTCAATGAGAGGCTGTGATATGAAGATCGTCTTGTCACACCATCGGGACGCGAGTCTTTCAAAGTTTCGGAATAGGAACTGTCGCCAGAGAGGTTCCTGATCATGAAAGGCAAAACCATGCACAGTATGAATGATGACGGGTACACCGGCCAGTCTGGCTGCCAGGCGCCCTAAGAATCCTGCCTTAGAGTTATGGGTATGTACAACATGGTACACTCTTTTTTTCAGGAAGGAAGTGAGGTTTATCAGGGCCGAGAGGTCCTTTAAAGGGTGAAGCGGTTGTATAAGGTTGCTGAATGTCCTGACCTTCATATGGTGGTCCCGGACCAGATCTATAAGCCTGCCGCCGGGTGCACATGCCAGTTCAACCTGGAAGACACTCCTGTCCATCCCTCGCATGGTAAGAAAGGTGTTGATGCCGGACCCGCTGATAATAGGCAGTGTATGTATATGCAGGACGTTGATCATGATTGGTTTGTTGACATTTATCACAAGGTACAGAGAAAGAATTATTTTTGGTTCTTCTCCCAATTAGTTGGGAGAGAGTGATCAAGGGTTCCAGGATTCAAGGGGTCAAGGGGCCCCTGTAAAAGAGCACGGGATTCACCAGAGGCGAATAAATCTTCGACAATCGTTTGTTTTTTAATGATTTTATAAGTGCCTTAAGCACCCTTTCAACTCCTACTGTATTATCTTTAAGGAGCTTTGGTTTTTGATTTACATAATTTAAGTCATCCAAAAGTTGGATCTGGGTCTTAAATCTTTATTGTTTTTAAGGTTTTCACTTGTCGAAGATCCCGGACTTTGAGCGGGGAATCCTCGACCCCTTGAATCCTTGACTCCTGGTCAAAGATTATGTTGACTTTTTAGGGGAATCCTAAATTATCTTCCACTCTTTTAGAAGTGATTCTTAATTTTATACCCTTTATCCTCCGTGTCTCAGTGGTTATGTCACTTTTACTCCCCTCATCCTATCGAAGGTCTCGGATAGCTTATGGGCGACTTTGTCCAGACTGTATTCGCGAATATACTTCCAGCTTTTTCTGTCTTTAAAGAAGAGGTAGGTCCTGGATATCTTGGTCATAAATATATTAAAGTCGTTATCGTCCACCTGGATCCTTCCGATGGAGTAGAGATCCGGCCCCCTGTTTGTGGGGCACTCCGTGAGAAATGCCTTATATCCATTTGATATTAACAGGTCACGGATCTTATTGTTTGGAACACCCTCTTTGACGCCAAAATAGAGAATCTCTACTCCCAGCCTGTCTTCCATCATCTTTTTATAATCAATGATATGCCTCTGGACCATATCTTCAGGCATATCATTAATATTCCATGTGTAATCTTCATAAGCGCCGATGGTTATATTGTTATTGGCCATTTCCCTAAGGTTGTCCCATGTGAGGTAGTGAGCCTCCTTTTCTCCAATGTTTGTCCTTTTCCCCACTTTTTCAGGAGAGATCAGAACAGTACATGGAATATGGTAGTCTGATAGCAGAGGCCATACTTGTTTATAGAAGTCCTGATACCCGTTATCAAAGGTGAGGGAGATGGGACGAGCCTTGTTGATCCGTTTTTCCCTCTCCATGTATTTGATTGCCTCATCCATAGAGAGGAAAACAAAATTATTAGAGGCAAGATATTTCAATTGTTTTTTGAATGCATCAATGGAAATCCACAACCTGCGCATGTGATGGTCTGTGCTGATATTTTGATACTGAATAATGGATAATTCCCTCAATCTCATATGAAACTCCCAGGATGTCTTTTTCCACTTTTTTGATAGACTTAGGATAATCCCTATAGGAAGGTTTAATCCGCCGGAGGCGGACAGGGGTTTAATTCCCCGCCCCTTGGGGCGATAGTATGTCGTCCGCTTAATACCCCGTGGCTTGCCGGGGAGTAGTTCATCTCTGCCAAGATAGTAAATGGATGCGGAAAATGTTTTTTCTCTTGTTTACATATTTGTCGATAATCCTGCTCAAAAATACAAAAATGTCGAATCAAATATCTTGGCCTGTTTACATTTTTATCATCTAATAGACTGAATAAGCAAATAAAATCCCTGATACTTTTATTTTGGCACCATTATTGCCAAGGAAAGTAAGATAAATCTTGATGATACCGATAAATTTATTTATAAATAATAGAAGTAAACTGTGTTTTATGTAATATACAAATTGTAAGGATTGAGTAATTTAGCGCAATTATATACAGGTTTGTAATAGGTATATTATAGTGCCTTCTTAGCAAATCATGTTTCCAAATAATATGGAGGAATGATTATGGAATGTCAGACAGGTGATGATGTCAAAAGGATAGTAAAGGAGAAAGATGTGAGTTTTATTCAATTCTGGTTCACGGATGTGCTGGGTTTTTTAAAGAGTTTTGCCGTTACTCAGTCTGAGATGGAAGAGGGCCTTACAGAGGGTATGGGATTTGACGGTTCATCCATCGAGGGTTTCGCGAGGATCCATGAGAGCGATATGATCGCAAGGCCTGATCCTGCCACGTTTCAGCTCCTGCCCTGGAGGAGCGGTGACCGGCCGGTGGCACGAATGTTCTGCGATATCCTCCAGCCGGATGGCAGTCCCTATGAAGGTGACCCCAGGTATGTATTTAAACGACTTCTGGATAAGATCGCTGAGAAGGGGTTCACATCATATCTGGGTCCAGAGCTGGAATATTTCTACTTCAAGGACGACAAGTGCACCGAGACACTGGATACGGGAGGGTATTTTGATTCCAGGCCCGTGGATATGGGTAGTAATCTAAGGAGAGACACCATTTTCGCCCTCCAGGATGTCGGTATTCAGGTGGAGTACAGCCACCATGAAGTAGCCCCCAGTCAGCACGAGATCGATCTCCGTTATGACGAAGGCCTGAGGATGGCAGACAAGACAATGACCTATCGTCTGGTGGTCAAAGAGATCGCCCGGCAGCATGGTGTGTACGCTACCTTTATGCCGAAGCCCTTATTTGGACAGAACGGGAGCGGTATGCACGTTCATCAGTCCCTCTTCCAGGGTGACAGGAACGCCTTTTATGATCCTGATGATAAATACCAGCTGTCTCAACTTGCCAAGCATTATATAGCGGGGTTGATGCGTCATGCGCCGGAGATAACAGCCTTGACCAATCAGTGGGTCAATTCATACAAGCGTCTGGTGCCGGGCTACGAGGCGCCTGTATATGTGTCCTGGGCCAGGAGAAACCGATCTGCGATGGTCCGGGTGCCCATGTATAAGCCTAGAAAAGAGCAGGCGACAAGGATAGAGTTCAGGTCCCCTGATCCTGCCTGTAATCCCTATCTTGCGTTTGCCATGATGTTAGGCGCCGGTATGGAAGGCATAGAGAAAAAGTATGAATTACCGGAACCCATAGAGGAGGATATCTTTGAGATGAACCCGGATGAGAGGAAGTCGCAGGGGATCACCGATCTGCCGGGTAACCTTTATGCCGCTATCATTGAGGCGGAAAAGAGCGAATTGGTCAAAAAGGTGTTGGGAGAGCATGTGTTTAACAAGTTTATTGAGAACAAAAAGATCGAATGGGATGCATACAGGACCCACGTGAGCCAGTTCGAGCTTGAGAGATATCTGCCAAAACTGTAAAGGAAACTAGATAGTGTCCATCCATAAACGAAAAATGGTCACTATTTAGTTTCCAATTCAGAAATGAGCAATTTTTTATAAGATCAAGACAATCAAGGGGTTGGGCGGAGACGTGCATGTGGTACGTCGCACAACCAGCCCCGCAGATTGACGCTGAGATTGTGAAAAAGGGCCATTTATGGATGGAAACTGGCTAACCAGTCAACTAAATTGTAAGGAGATATGTTAAATGAAAGATGATACCATGTCCGTTATAGGCCAGAGCCTCTTCGGTTTTCAGGCCGCGCTCCAAGAGGCCGGATCCAATCTGGAGGAATATCTTGATAAGTATTACTATGGCAAGTGGTTGAGTGACAGCCTGTACTCGGCCATGTCGATCCGTACCACCTTTGTCAATGCCATGCAGCAATTCCTGGTTGACGAGGGTCTGCTTAATCTTGAGCGAGTCCAGATGAGCCCGGTAACAGATCCTTTGGCCCATGATGTGGAGCATACTCCCAATATTAGCTACAAGGGGCAGACCTATGTCATGACCCACAGTATGATATACTCCAAGTTTCTTGCCTGTCAGAACCCGAAGGTCAAGGGGGTTTTTGTGGACTCGCCAAACATAAGACTGGAGATCGAGAGTCCTGACAGGGTTCAGCGGGGCAAGTATCTGATCGATTTCAGTCAGATGGATATAGAGTTGAGACGGAATCGTGGAATCGATCTGGAAACCTATCTTAAGGAGCCTGAAAAAGTGAAGAAGGTTCTTGCTGAAGATATGGATAAAGCGATGGATATATTCGAGCGGATGATCGTTCATGCCATGAGCCGGATAGTAGAGAAGAATGAGGATGATCTTAAGTGCCTCGGAATAGCGATTGAGGTGCCGAATCAGCCCTTTCCCCGTTTCAGGTGCGATGAGGTAAAAGAGAGATACGGACAAGGCTATGAGATAAAAGCAGGTGAAACGGTTAAAGACCAGTTTTTCTGGATAACCGGCCTGCTCAGAGAGAATTACGATCTGGTGTACCCGTATCTGAGGCCGGAAGGAAAGGTGCCGCTCTCCGAAGTCACGTCGGATATGATCTATAATTACGATATTTGCGCAAAGAGTATCATCAGGGATACGGGAAAACAGACACCGGCCCTTGAGATCCTGTCAGGGGCGGTAAGGGAATGGCTTTACGAGGCGATCGTGGAGAGGTTGCTTGATAACGGTATTATTCCGGTCAGGCCTGTTATCCATGAAGGTAACATCAAGAACATTGATGAGTTGGGCGGTTACGGTCCCTTTTTGATGATGGCTGCCAAGAAAGATGAGCAGGGCCGTTCTCTCTTCCCTGACACCTATGGAGGCGGTATCGGGGTGGAGAGAACCCTTTACGCCCTATGCCGGGGGCCTAAACTTGACAAGATCGATGATATAACATGTTTTGGTAAAAACCCGGACAGCCACCAGATCTTTATGTTTTAGTTCAATTGATTATATTGGTTTGCTTGAACCGGTTTAACAGATAGAACAAACAGAACTGATGCAACCAATAGATCAGATTTTATTTCATCCAGTAAGACGCTGCGAATTAATGCACTGGCCTGATTGAGGAGAAATAAGATTTCCATTCAGGCCATTTTTGTTTAAAGAATACTCAAGGCATCACTTTCCAAGGGATTCAGAGGTATAAAACCCAAATATTTGACCACTGCAGAGTCAAGTGGAATTTTAAAAAGATATCGTCTTGAAGGGATAGTCATCGCCTCTTAGGGTCAATACACCCTTTCAGGGCGCAAACGATGTCACTTCCTTCCCCACCGGGGTCTTCGAGGGAGCGTGGATTCTTTACTATGAGGATCACTGAAAAGAAAAGATACGGCCGGTTTCCGGCGGCTCAGGGACTCTATGATCCTAAATACGAGCATGACAGCTGCGGTGTCGGGTTTGTAGTGAATATTGACGGGATGAAAAGCCATGCCATTATTAAAAACGGCATCAAGGTCATGGAGAACCTGCAGCACCGCGGAGCAATAGGCGGCGACCTTATGACAGGTGATGGCGCGGGGATACTGTTCCAGGTCCCGGATGTCTTCCTGAGGCATGCGTGTGAGTATATAGACATCCAGCTGCCTGGGCCCGGAAGATATGGCGTGGGTATGATCTTCGTGCCACAATCTAAAAAACAGCGGGAGAGATGTTGCCGAATCATAGAGAGATCTGTTGCATCCGAGGGCCTGGAATTCCTGGGGTGGCGACATGTCCCGGTTAACGACGGCAGTATAGCCGGCCAGGCAAGGCGTCAGCAGCCCGTGATCATGCAGTGTTTTATTGACGGGAAAGGTCTTGATTCAGAAGCGCTTGAGCGCAGGCTCTATGTGGTTCGCAGGGTTGTTGAGCGTTCGGCAAGAGATTTTCTATATGACAGCGACATCTTCTATATCCCGAGCATGTCCTGTCGAACCATCGTCTATAAGGGTCTTTTTACCGCGACACAGATACCCCGGTATTACAAGGATCTGAGCGATCCGTCACTTGTCAGTTCGTTTGCCGTTGTCCATCAGAGATACAGCACCAATACCTTCCCCTCATGGGAGCTCGCGCAACCTTTCCGGTATCTGGCACATAACGGGGAGATCAACACACTGAGTGGTAATCTGAATTTTATGCGATCTCGCGAGTCGTCTCTCATGTCGGATCTGTTCGGCGATGATATAAGGAAGCTTTTCCCGGTGATAGATGAGAAAGGTAGTGATTCCGCCTGCCTCGACAATATACTTGAACTCCTATATCAGGGAGGTCGTTCGCTTCCTCACGCAATGCTAATGATCCTGCCCGAGGCCTGGGGCGAAAAATATCCCATGGGACCTGATCAGCGGGGTTTTTTTGAATATCACGCCGGCCTTATGGAGCCGTGGGACGGTCCGGCGGCTGTAGCTTTTTCTGACGGTATCAAGGTCGGCGCGATGCTGGATCGAAACGGCCTGCGACCTGCCCGCTATACCATAACCAAGAGCGGCTTTATGGCCTTTGCTTCGGAAGCGGGCGCCCTGGACTTCCCGCCTGATGAGATTGCTGAAAAAGGGGCCTTGCGTCCCGGTCAGATTATTCTGGTTGATATGGATAAAAAGCGCGTTCTTAAGAACGGAGAGATTAAGACATTATGCGCCAGGCAACAACCCTATCGGAGATGGGTTGAGGAAAACAAGATCATCCTGCGAGGATTCTATAGTGTTCCTGATTCCATTGAGCCCGATCTTGATCGCCTTGGATTTAATCATAGGATTTTTGGATATACGCGCGAAGATCTTCAGGTATTGATTGAGCCCATGGCCGCGAACGGCCAGGAGCCGGTGGGTTCCATGGGATCTGACACGCCCTTGGCTGTCTTTTCGGAAAAGAGTCAACTGCTCTTTTCATATTTTAAGCAGCTTTTTGCCCAGGTGACCAATCCGCCCATTGATCCGGTCCGAGAGGATCTGGTCATGTCTCTCATGACATTTATCGGAAATCCAGGGAATATCCTGTCCGAAGTCCCGCGGAACAGCCGTCTTATCAAGTTGATGCATCCCATACTTGCCAATGAGGACCTGAGGCGCATCAGGAACCTGAATCTGGAGGGGTTTCGTCCCACGACACTGCCCATAGGATTCCCCGCCGGCAGCTCAGGAAGGCATTTAGAGGCAGCCATACAAAGGATCTGCAGTCAGGCTGAAGAGTCCCTGGCAAGAGGCTCCTCCATTATAATCCTGAGCGACCGGGATCTGCCCGAAAATCGCGCGCCCATACCGGCCCTTCTCGCAGTATCGGCAGTCAATCGGTTTCTGGTCAAAAAGGGTTTGAGGACAAGCGCTGGGCTTATCCTGGAGACCGGCGAGGCCAGGGAAGTGATGCACCTGGCCCTGCTCCTGGGCTATGGCGCCACCGCCGTGAACCCCTATGTGGCATTTGAGACGGTTGCCGCCATGGTCTTAAATAAGGAGTTGAGCAGAGATCTGATCGTTGGGGTGGCCTTGGAGAACTATATCAAGGCATTGTGCAAGGGGCTGCTCAAGATCATGTCCAAGATGGGGATATCTACCCTGCGAAGTTACAGGAGCGCTCAGGTATTCGAGGCCCTAGGCCTGAACAGTGATCTTGTGGGTCAGTATTTCACCGGCACCTCTTCACGTATAGAGGGTATCGGGCTTGATGAGATCGCTGCTGAGGCCAATGTCAGATATAATGCCGCGTATAACAGAGAACCTGATGCGCCGAAGGTTCTCCCAAGCGGCGGACAGTACGGATATCGTCTGGACGGGGAGAGACATCTATGGACACCGGAATCCATCACCACGCTTCAACAGGCGACCAGAAAAGGTGACTACGGTCTATATCGCAAGTACGCGGGACTTATTAATGATCAGGCCGAGAGGATATCGACTATACGCGGCATGATCCGTTTCAAGGAGACAGAACCGGTTCCCATGGAAGAGGTGGAAACCGCGTCTGAGATCATGAAGCGGTTTGTGACCGGCGCCATGTCGTTCGGGTCCATAAGCAGGGAGGCCCACGAGACCATTGCCATTGCCATGAACCGTATAGGCGGTATGAGTAACAGCGGGGAAGGCGGGGAGGACCCTGCTCGTTACAGGTCTCTTCCGGGTGGAGATAACCGCTCAAGCGCCGTAAAGCAGGTGGCAAGCGGCCGTTTCGGAGTGAACACCGAGTACCTGGTGAATGCCGGAGATCTGCAGATCAAGATCGCGCAGGGCGCCAAGCCCGGCGAGGGCGGTCAATTGCCCGGACATAAGGTCGATGAGGAGATCGCCCGTGTGCGCCATTCAACTCCGGGCGTCACGCTGATCTCTCCGCCCCCGCACCATGATATCTACTCTATTGAAGATCTCTCACAACTCATCTTTGACCTGAAAAACGTAAATCCGGATGCCAGGATATCCGTGAAGCTGGTCTCTGAGGCCGGGGTAGGGACTATCGCTGCCGGTATCCAAGGCGCATGCGGACATGGTGCTCATCAGCGGCTATGACGGCGGCACCGGCGCCTCACCCCTCTCGTCCATAAGACATGCGGGAGCGCCATGGGAACTGGGCCTGTCAGAGACACAACAGACACTTGTTTTCAACGGATTACGGAGCCGTATAAAGGTGCAGGCGGACGGTCAGATGAAGACAGGGCGTGATGTCGTGATTGCGGCGCTCCTCGGCGCCGAGGAGTATGGCTTTGCGACAGCGGTACTGGTGGTGCTGGGCTGTATTATGATGAGAAAATGCAGCCTTAATACATGCCCGGTCGGTATTGCAACACAGGATCACAGGATGAGAGAATTCTTCGCGGGCAGACCTGAATATATTCAGAACTTTTTTGGCATGGTGGCGGAAGAGGTGCGTGAATATATGGCGCAACTGGGATTTCGCAGGATGGACGAAATGATCGGCAGAACCGACCTCCTGGAGATGAACAGGGCAGTGGAATTCTGGAAGGCCAGGGGCCTGGATTTTTCCAGGATATTCTATTCACCGGAACTCAAGGAAGATACACCGAGACGATGTATTGAGCCTCAGCTGCATAATATTGAAGGGGTTATGGACAGGGAACTGATCTCTCGTGCCAAGACAGCCCTGGAGTCTAAGAAAAAGGTCTCCATGGAGCTCACCATAAGGAATGCGGATCGCGCGGTAGGAGCCATGCTTTCAGGAGAGATTGCAAAGCGGTACGGGAATAAGGGTCTGCCTGATAATACTATACGGTGTCAATTCAGAGGGGCTGCCGGACAGAGTTTCGGCGCGTTCGGCGTTAAGGGCCTGACAATGATCCTGGAGGGAGAGGCCAATGACTACCTGGGAAAGGGGTTGTCCGGAGCAAAGATCATTGTAAAGCCATACCATGGCGTGGATTTTGACCCGTCTCTTAATATCATAGCAGGTAATGTAATCCTTTACGGGGCCACCTCAGGCGAGGTCTATATTCACGGGATGGCAGGAGAGAGGTTTGCCATCAGGAACAGTGGCGCTTATGCCGTAGTTGAAGGAATCGGTGATCATGGCTGTGAATACATGACAGGAGGCCGGGTCGTGGTTCTTGGAGAGACTGGCATAAACTTTGCCGCCGGAATGAGCGGGGGTATTGCCTATGTCTATGATCCTGAACAACAATTGGACAGCCGTTGCAATCTGGACATGGTGGACCTGGAGCTGGTCTTGGATAAAAATGATATTGAAGAACTGAAAAATATGATCAGTCAGCATGTAAAGTATACAGGCAGCAAAAAGGCCGTGGAGATACTTATGGACTGGGATGCGTGTCTGCCGTTCTTTATCAAGGTCTTCCCCATGGAATACCGCAGGGTCCTTGGGAAGATGAGCAAAGATGATGAGGCCACAGAACGAGAAGAGGTCCAGGATGGGTAAGCCCGCGGGGTTCATAGAGATTCAGCGCAAGGATCCCGGATATAGGCCCAAGGGTGAACGTCTGGGAGATTACAGGGCCGTGGAACGGCAACTGAGTCTTAAAGAGATAAACAGGCAGGCTGCGCGATGCATGGACTGCGGCACTCCGTTCTGTCACGCGTATGGCTGTCCGGTCTCAAATGTGATCCCTGAATTCAACGATTTTGTATACAGGGGCATGTGGCGGCAGGCCCTTGATATACTGATATCAGCGAACAATTTCCCCGAGTTTACGGGCCGTATCTGCCCGGCCCCTTGTGAGGCCGCCTGTGTCGCTGGAATCAATTGTGATCCCGTTGCCATAAGGCTGATAGAGATGGCAATCATCGAGAAGGGATTTGAGAGCGGTTATATCTCTTCAGATCGGCCCGGGATTCGTCTTGATAAGCGGGTAGCGGTTATCGGCGCGGGACCTTCCGGCATGGCGACGGCTGATACCCTGAACAGGGCCGGATACGGTGTAACCGTTTTTGACAACGCCAGGTATCCGGGCGGTATCCTCAGGTACGGGATTCCGGATTTCAAGCTGGAGAAGTGGGTTGTGGAACGACGTATCAAGCTAATGGAGGAGCAGGGTATCCTTTTTGAGATGGGCGTGACGGTCGGGGAAGATATCTCCTACAACTATCTTGCAAGACGTTTTGATGCCATATGTCTGGCCTGCGGGTCCCGTGAGCCGCGGGATCTTAAAATACCCGGTCGAGACCTTGAGGGAATCTATTTTGCGATGGATTTTCTGTTCCAGCAGAACAAGAGAATTGGCGGGGAGAATATTGATACTTCGAAGGAGATATCAGCCACAGGCAAGAGAGTTGTTGTGATCGGCGGTGGTGATACGGGCTCTGACTGTCTCGGCACCGCGCTGCGACAAAGGGCCGCAAAGGTTTATCAGCTTGAGATCCTGCCCAGGCCGCCCGAAAAAAGGCCGGAATCAACTCCCTGGCCCACGTGGCCCGTCATGCTGCGTGAAACGCACGCCCACAAGGAAGGGGGTGATCTGCGCTGGTCGGTGATAACCAAAAAATTTACAGGCACGAACGGAGTTCTTAAAAAACTTTCTTGTATGGAAGTTGAATGGGCTGTAAAAGAAGCGGGCGGACAAGCTGTCCCCGTTGAAAAGCCCGGAACCGAATTCAAGTTGGAGGCTGATATGGTGATACTGGCGATGGGGTTCGTGGGACCCGGAAAGAACAGGCTCATTGAGGAACTCGGCATGGAACTGGACAGCAGGGGCAACATCAAGACAGATGAACGTTATATGACAAGCGTGGAGGGTCTGTTTGCCGCGGGCGATATGAGACAGGGACAGTCCTTGATAGTGCGGGCCATCGCGGACGGCGGAAGGGCGGCAAAAGGGATCATAGACTATTTGACAAAGAGAGAAAAATGAGAGCAATACTTGCATTAGAAGACGGGACAATCTTTCCGGGACGATCCTTTACCGGCGCTTGCGAGGCGGTTGGAGAGGTTGTCTTTAACACCAGCATGTCAGGTTACCAGGAGATATTGACGGATCCTTCTTATTGCGGTCAGATGGTGACAATGACATATCCGTTGATAGGCAATTACGGTGTCAATGAAGAAGATGTGGAATCGGATCGTATCCAGGTGAAGGCGTTGCTGGTGAAGGAATACCAGGAATTACCGAGCAACTGGCGGTCACAAAAGGGTCTGGCGGATTACCTCAAAGAAGGCAATATCCCCGGACTGGAAGGGATCGACACCCGCGCCCTCACCCGGCATATCAGGCTTCAGGGCGCCATGAAGGCCGCCATATCAACCAAGGACCTTGATAAGGATTCCCTGGTGGAAAAGGCGAGACAGTCACCCGATATGATCGGCAGAGACCTGGCCAGGGAGGTGACATGCAAGGAGCCCCTATTGTGGAGGAATGGCAGGCTCGTTAAACTGAAAGACGGCATCGATCGATTACGGGGTCAAGTACAATATCCTTCGGTCCCTGGAGGAGAGGGGCTGCACTATTCTGCTTTTACCCTCAAGTGTTGATTCCGAGACCATAGACAGGCTTGAGCCCCAGGGGCTCTTCCTGAGTAACGGGCCGGGTGACCCGGCAGCTGTTACATACGCGGTAGATACAATTATTGATCAGATAGGCAAGAGGCCCATCTTCGGGATATGCCTTGGTCATCAGCTGCTCGGGCTGGCCCTGGGTGGAAAGACCTTTAAGCTCAAATTCGGGCACCGCGGCGGAAACCAGCCTGTAAAGGACCTGACAACCGGCAAGGTAGAGATCACATCCCAGAATCATGGATTCTGCGTGGATATGGAATCCCTGAACGATCCCGACATTGAGCTGAGTCACATCAATCTGAATGACAGGACCCTGGAGGGCCTTATACATAAGAAGATCCCGCTATTCTCGGTACAGTATCATCCTGAGGCCTCGCCGGGGCCCCATGACGCGAACTATCTCTTTGACAGGTTTATTAGTTTGATGGGGAAAAATAATAAGATTTTAAAAAGTCATTCATGTCCGGTTAGGATTTTGCATTAATGACATCTGTATTATAAAGATGGCCGGTGGGGGTCTCTTTTCAATGGCGAACGGGTTAGAAGCAAAACCTTTATAAAAGGCGCCTGCCCCCGATAAACCGGGATCTTCGACAGGCGGACGGAATGCCCAAATCCACCATCTA